>NYST01000003.1 GCA_002683155.1 Methanobacteriota archaeon
GCGACTCCCCTAGGGGTGTGGATCCCAGGTAGATTGCGGATAGTTGGGTTCTTCTCGTAATCGAGAGAAAATTCCCCCATACCCAGTCCGGGACCGGTTAAATCCCCCACACGCGTTTCCTGTCCTATTATCATCCATGGCTTGCTTTCTTGGTTTTCTTTGGATGCCCGTGTCACCGCATCCTCCATGGTGGGGCGTGAGCCATCGAAACCTGAAAGGTCGCCATCGCCGTCGGTATCGATACCGATCCCCTCAGCAATATCAATTGCTGAAATTGCCATCGTTCTAGCCTTCCACGAGAGTTTGGCCTTGAGTTCCTTGTCAGTGGCCAACCAACCAATAGCGGTGCCAGTAATTGCCGTCCATACCGCGTGACCGGGGATTGAGCCTATCCCCCTGACCAGAATCGTGAAGCTCAATCCGACCGGTCCACCAAGTAAGGAGTAACCGATGTACTGAAAGTTCTCTATCAAAGCGAAGCCCAGACCTACTGTAAATCCAACTTGGAATCCGTGCTTAGGGCCTTTGATGTAAGGCAAGAATAGAGCTACTGCCATCGCCTTGAAAATCTCCTCACAGAGGGGTGCACCTACCGCTAGAAGTGAGAACTCGGTCCAATAAACTGAGTCGATGGGGCTGACAAGTTTTGGTGCGATAAGGGAATTGAAGATGAAGGCAGGGAAGGCGGAGGCCATACCCGCCATTAGCCAAGCCTCGGCATCCCTCCGCCTTGTTGGAAGCCCCAACAACTTGTTCGAAGTCCCCCACCATGCCAGAACTGGGAGAGAAAAGCCGACGAACCAAATGGGTATCCCGATCAGAATGAAGGCCAGAACCGCAATTATCTCCAAGGACTCAACTTCAGAATAAAGCATCGCACTTATTGATGCGCCCACCAGGATCACGGCTGAGAAAATGCCCCAAAGTTGCCTATTAGGGGGGACATCCAAGATCGAGTCGTCCTTGATTAGGAAGCGTGAGAACTTCGTTCTCACCGGGGTCCTCAAAGAAACCCCTGCAGATATGGCATGGGCTTCGGAACCCATTTTATCGGGCACGGCCAGTTGCACATGTACCAGCCTGGGTTTATGCAAACTAAGGATGAAGAAGATTAGCGGAGCGCTGCATAGTCCAGAAATTAGGACAATTACCGGTTCCAGACTGATCAATCCAATAACAAGGAAAAGTAGCACATACATCAGGAAGAAGGCGGGAATTACCGTTCCAAGCATTCTGCGATAAGTCGCCCATGGTTTACTAGTTCTTGCAATCCTGAGGTTTTTCGGAGGTTCACTAAGGGGGACCGGTTGCTTGATTCGATACATTCGTCCGAAATCATCGACGTACACTCTCTGATCTTCCATAAACTCACCCGGTGCCACTCAGATCGCCCATCACTCGCGGTGCCCGGAGCACCCGGTGCGGTTCCTCATCACTGTGGCGTTACATGGAAGTGGGGTTACGATATTGGGGTTTGCCATTAGGCAATTACTCCGCAGGAAGTGCAGAAGGTCTCACTTCTTGATTCATCCCTCTTCATGCTCCATTGGCCACACGATGGACACCTTGGGAGTCTTCTTTTCTTCGTGATACCGGGGCTGTTTTTCCTGATCCTACGGGCCTTTGGAACCGCCCATCCCTTCTTCGGGCGCCGGACCTTGGGCATACCTATGGAGTGGGGGTTGGGCTGAAGAAACTACTGATTTGGGATTGAGTATTTTGCTGGAGTTTAATCATAAGCCAGACGTGTATCGGGACATGCGCTGCACGATTGTGGGAGCAGGAGTGTCAGGACTGACTACTGGGATTAGGCTCCTGGAGGGTGGCCATGATGCTCGCATCGTTTCGGACAAGTTCAGTCCCGAGACGGTGTCTGATGTTGCTGCAGCGATTTGGTACCCATTCCTTGTGAAACCTGCAGATAGAGCCGATACCTGGGGCATAGTGACTTACGATGTTCTCGAGGCACTTTGTGAAAGCGATCCAGAAACCGGGGTCAGAATGATTGACGGGCGGGAATATCTGAGGGACGTTGTTGATCCGCCGAAGTGGAACGATGACATTGCTGCATTCAGAATCCTAGAGGATAGTGAGATTCCCGAGGGTTATGTTTTCGGCTGGGAATTCAGGGTTCCGGTAATTGATATGCAACTCTACATGCCATGGCTCAAGAACAGGTTTGAAGATCTGGGTGGTACATTCGAGAAGGGTTTTGTCGAAAACCTGCAGGACATAGATGGAGATGTTGTGGTCAATTGCGTTGGGCTAGGTGCGATAGAATTGTGCGATGATAAAGAAGTCAAGCCGGCAAGAGGTCAAATTATCTTCATTGAGCAGGATCCCGGGGTCGGCCATTTTGATCAACAGCCGGAGACTCTGACATACACCATTCCGAGGACCAATGTCACAGTGCTTGGGGGAACTGCGCAGGTTGGTGATTGGGATCTGGACATTAGGGATGAAGACAATGATCTGATTCTTAGCAAGGTCGAGGCGATTTGGCCGGACTTGGATAGGAGCAAGATTGTTGGCGGTACGGTGGGACTGAGGCCCTCTAGATCAGAGGTTCGCCTGGAAGAGGAAGAAATCGGCGGATCCAAGGTAATCCACAACTATGGCCACGGAGGTGCGGGNGTNACTCTTTCATGGGGATGCGCGGATGAAGTAGNTGCAATTGTNNCAGGCGGAAAGGNGNCTGATGNCTGAAGAATTCNTCGGCNNCTTANGTNAAGCTGATGCCAACATTAGCAATAGCATGGGNNCTGNTAATCCGGCTAGAAAACAATTTATGATTTCAGGCACTAGCTAAACNTACGGCTTCAGAATCAGCACCTATTTCGGANTCCGCGTAAGCGGACTTGGTTGTGCTAATTACTACGGCACCAATTTTGTATGGATCGCCATTAGATGATGGTCTTCNATCTTCGAGACGCCCGCACCATCCATCTTCGACTGTTCCGATTGGGATCCGAATTGATGCACCTCTATCAGAAACTCCATAGGAAAATTCGTGGATCGATTGGGTCTCGTGGAGTCCAGTGAGCCTCTGTTCGTTGTGAGCCCCGTAGACGTCCATGTGCTTCTTGACGTTCCTACCAAACTCCTCGCAAACCCGGAAGAAAACAGTCTCATCACCACAAGTTCTCAATGTAGTGTCGGAGAAATTGACGTGCATCCCAGATCCATTCCAGTCGGTTGCACCCAATGGCTTTGGATGCCATTCGATCGTGAGGCCGTACTTCTCTGCGTTTCTCTCAGCCAGATATCTAGCGACCCAGACTTCATCTCCAGCGTTTTTCGCACCCTTGGAGAAAATTTGGAACTCCCACTGGCCTACTGCCACTTCTGCGTTGATTCCCTCGACATTTATTCCAGCGTCCAGGCACATGTCAAGATGAGTCTCTATTACCTCTCTACCGTAAGCATTCTCTGCGCCCACGGAGCAGTAGAACTGGCCCTGTCCTGTAGCGTCATTAGGAAACCCAAGGGGAAGATTGGTTTCGGGGTCCCATAGGAAGTATTCCTGCTCATATCCGAACCAGAAGTCATCATCGTCTTCCTCGATCGTCGCACGGCCGTTAGTTGGATGGGGAGTGCCATCAGAATTGTAAACCTCGCACATAACAAGGAATCCATTCAATCGATCGGGGTCTGGATAAATCGCTACTGGCTTCAGAAGGCAGTCCGATGAACCCCCCTCGGCTTGCTTTGTCGAGCTACCATCGAATGACCACATCTTGCAATCATCGAGATTTCCGGAGAAATCGGTTTCAATCATCGTCTTGCTTCTCATACTCTGTGTTGGTTCGAATCCATCGAGCCAGATGTATTCCAATTTGGACTTAGTTGCCATGCCTCTTGTCCGAGAAAAGGCAGTATATAGTTTGAACGATTGAGTAACAATCTATTAGAATTATGATTGAAATAGTTATAAAAATTTAATTCATTGTACAATTGTACTATTTTTTTAATTTTTATTTATTAATTGTTCAATTTTTTTAACGGTATGGTAATTTTCTGATTCAAATGAGCACTCTCATTTTCGACTTTTACTCAACTTTATTTGCGGATGGAATTGAATAGTGAGGGGCGCGGCAATCGTTCCATGAGCATGGCGGAGGCATGGAGAATAGCCGGATTCAGGAGGCTTGTAATTGGAAACGGTGTCAACATGCTTGGGACTGCAATTTTCTTCATTGGCATGGGATGGACAGTGTCCCAACTAGGGGGGTCTAAAGAGTACGGTTTGATTTTCACCTCGTATTTTCTTGGCCATCTGCCACTGCTACTCTATGGTGGCATGGTTGTTGATCGGATGCCGAGAAGAACTGTTGCCCTGGTAGCGGATATCGCCCAAGCAATTTTAGTAACCCTAGGAGTGATCGCAATTTCATTCGGGTTTGGGGAAATAAAGACTCTTCTTGTTGTCGCATTTTTCACAGGAGGTGCGGGGGCATTCTCGATTCCAGCCATTGGGGCTCTGGTTCCAGACCTTGTAGATGAGGAGTTGCTGCCTCAAGCCAATGCCATCAGGGGCGTGGCAATGACTGGGGCGTGGATGCTTGGGCCACTGATTGGGGGGTTCTCGGTAGCTGCATCTGGGATCGAGGTTTGCCTCATTCTTGACGTTCTCACCTTCGCTTTCAGTGCAATGGTCCTCTGGACCATCCCGGAGATCGAAATAGAAAGGGAGGGAGGGGGCAACCTTCGTGAAGAGGTCAATGAGGCTTGGTCCTTCGTTAAGACGCAACCATGGCTTTTTGCGGGGATAGCGATGTTCATGGTTTGGCACATTGGCGACTCTGCTATCGAAATTGGGATCCCCTTCATCATCGAGAACAATGGGCTTGGCGCTAAGGAGTTCGGCATCTTCGGGGCGGTTGGAGCGGCTGGAGCGATGATCGGATCAGTAATCGGTGGAATCAGGCCAGTTTCAAAGGAAATCAGGGGTTTGGTTTTCTATGTTCTAATTGGGGGGATAGCATGGTGCATGCTGATGTGGGCGATGCCGATCCCTTTCCTATTGATACTTGTATTCGTACTAATTGAGGGGGTTCTTGGGGGGACTCTTGGAGTCATATGGCGAACCACCATGTCTGATAGCGTCGACCAACACTTGCGAGGGCGAGTTAATTCGCTAGATGCGATAGGTTCACTGGTATTCATCCCGCTTTCACCACTCTTGGGCGGTTGGATGATTGAGGAGACTAATGTTCTAACCACATTCGCTGTTGCTGTCTCTTTCATGGTGCTCACAACAATGGCTGGATTAGTCGTCCCCTCCTTCAGGAAATTCGAGAGAGTGGATTCTGACCTCTTCCCTATCGAGATGAGTCGAAGTCAATCCGGCTAATGTCCAAAGAGAACCACCGGTCATACATCCTCCGTTGGAAGTAAACGGCAAAACCTAGTAAGGTCCCATATAGAACCCAGGAAAGAGTTGTCTTTCCAGTTATGAAGAGCACTTCGGTCAGGATTAGCCCATCAAACAAGATGCATCCGGAGATGTACAATGACCTCCCGAGAGTATGGAGGAGGGGTTCTCCTTCTTGGGCTAAAACCCACTTTATTCGATTCTCCCTTCGCCTGTCCGCTGCCCTCTTAAGCCTCCAAAATGCAGCCTTGGATTCTCCAGACTTATCGATGAACCCCGGCACATCTTCTTGGCCCTCCTCCACGTGTCCGTTAGGGTTTCAGAGATAGTGATTGTCTCTAAGTTCGGAGAAGTGCTGGCTTCATCACGAGTCATCTGTGCAACAAGGGCAGGGTTGCACCCAATGGCCGGGAGATACCTCCTTCAAGGACAAGTCCATTTCGACACTCTGCTCCCAATCTGGATGCTGGACGCGCCTTCCGAATGCACATCCGGGAGGCGGATCAACGGGCGATGGCACGTCCCCCTCGAGGAAGTTATCATTTCTCGGCATTTTTGGATCTGAAATTGGGATGGCCGAAATTAGGGCTTTGGTGTACGCATGGCGAGGGTTCCGATAGATCTCGTCGGAATCCGCCAACTCGACAATCTTGCCCAGGTACATTACCGCCACGCGGTCAGAGATATGCCGCACTACAGCAAGATCGTGGGTGATGAAGATGAAGGTCAGGTTGTGTTCCCTCTGAATGGAGCTAAGGAGGTTTAGGACCTGTGCTTGGACTGAGACATCTAGTGCGCTTGTTGGCTCGTCGAGTAAAATGAATTCTGGATCAAGAGAGAGGGCCCTTGCTAGGGCGATTCTCTGCTTCTGGCCGCCTGAGAACTCGTGTGGGAATCGGTTCATGTGTTCCCTCTTCAGACCTACTGAGGACAGCAGTGATGCGACTTTCTGAGTCAATTCGGCACCGTCGGCTACGCCGTTCACTTGCAGGGGTTCGCCGACTATTGAGCGAACTGACATTCGTGGGTTCATCGAACCGCCGGGATCTTGGAAAACGATCTGCATTTTCTTTCTGACGTCCCTGTTCTTCATTTCACGGATGTTCTCACCATCATATATTATCGAACCAGAAGTAAGGGGGATCAGCCCCATAATCACCCTTCCCAGTGTTGTTTTACCACAACCGGACTCTCCCACGATGCCCAATGTCTCTCCCTTGTTGACGCTCAAGTTAACCCCATCTACGGCCCTAACATGGGAGGTTTTCGCTGATAGCATTCCTGTGTTTACTGGGAACCACTTCTTCAGATCGCGAATATCGATCAATGGGGTTTCCGGACTTTCAGACATTTAGTACACTCCATGCTTCATCTGAGCCGCCCACGCACTCCGGGCAGTTCTCGACCCAGTGTCCAGGGCTGATTTCCTCCATCTCTGGACGGGTGGATAGAGTGTCGCCAGTCCTACCCATTCGCTGGCAGAAACGGCATCCTGAGACGAAATCAGATGGTTGTGCGACTTGACCGGGTATTGCCGGTAGGACTGATTTTCTCTCCGAATCCAGGCTAGGGCTGCTAGCTAGTAAGCCCCTGGTGTATGCGTGTCTTGGGTTGTCGAATAGCTCCCCTATTGGGGCCTTCTCCACGACCCTGCCGGCGTACATCACCGTAACGAAGTCACACATCTCCGCAATAACCCCCAAGTCGTGAGTGATCAGCATTATCGAGGTGCCCTTTTCCTTCCTTAGATTGCGCATCAGGGATAGGATCTGGGCTTGAATGGTTACGTCTAGTGCAGTTGTTGGCTCGTCGGCGATCAACAGTTTAGGCTCACAAGACATCATCATTGCGATCATCACCCTCTGGCGCATCCCTCCCGAGAGCTCATGTGGGAACATGGAAACAACTGATTCTGGGTTGGGTATCTGGACCTGCTTGAGAATCTCCACCACCTGGTCCCGGTGGTTCGGATCCAGCTTTAGGTAATCTGATGCAATCATCGAAGGGATTGCGAACATCGCAAAAACAGCAGTAATTGACATAAAAACGGAAAATGGCATCCATAGGGCCAAGTAAAGAACCAAGGACAAAGAGAATGATGATGGCATAAGGGAAATGGCATGGGAGGCCCTATTCTGACCATCATCGAGGCCGAGCGTTGCCAAGGCTGGCACCAGGGGGAAGAATATCCAGGACAGATTAATGGCTTTGAAACCTGAAACGAGTGATTTCTCATCCCAATCGGAAAGTGGTCCCGAGAATCCCTGGGCCAAGACCATTGCGAACAAGAATGAGGTGAAAAGGAGTTGCTGCTTCCTCTCCTTAAACAGTTGAATTAAGATCGAAAAAGGATAGAATAGTGCTCTAGAAATCCGTCCAAATTTGGAAATATCCCTAGGTGCGAGCCTGTCATGCTCACTCATAACTTCTGAGATTTGCTTCTCTACGGAGTATAGTGGGTTTAGGGCAGTCATTGGTTCCTGGAAGATCATGCTAATCTCGTTCCCCCTAATGGTCCTCATGAATCGCTCGTGTGCCAATGCTGGAGTCTTGGATAGGAATGAAGTCAATACCCCCCCTATTAGAAGAGAAATTGAGATAAAAAGCAAGACTGCCCCTTGTACTGGTTCAATTAGAAGCCAGATAAACGATATTATAGAGAGGAATACGGAGGTCACGGAGACTCTAGTGGAAATAATTTCCAAGTTCTTGTTTCTCTCACTGGTGGTGAAGACCATTTCATCCCCGCAGAAGGTGATACTGCCTTCATCGACCTCGCATGTTGCTAGCCCTATGGCTGTGAGCGAGGTGACTGACTTGCCGCAACCCGATTCACCGACTATCCCCATAATCTGACCTTCTTCAACTGTCAGATTGACATCATGAAGGGCCTCTACCGGGCCATCCATGGTATCAAAGTGAACTCGTAAGTTGGAGATCTCGAGCAGTGGTGCCTTGTCGATTTTGTCTTCGCTTGTAGATTCCACCATGCCATTACCTCCTGTTCTTTGGATCAACGACGTCCCTCAGACCATCCCCAAGTAGGTTGAAACCTAGTGTCGTAATCGCGATTGCGATTCCAGGGAATGTAATCAGCCACCAGTCTTCGGGGAACCATCTTCTTCCGTCATCAACTAGAATGCCCCACTCTGCAGTCCCCGGCTCTGCTCCGAGACCTATGAAAGAAAGCCCGGAGGCAGAAAGGATGGTCCCGCCAATGTCCAGAGTGAATGCAACTAGAAGTGGTGCCCATGCATTCGGAAGTATGTGTCTGAACATTATCCTGCTGTCAGGTGCGCCCACGCTTTTCGCCGCCTCGACAAAGGTCATCTCCTTCACGTACAGGACCTGGCCCCTGATTAGTCTCGCATAGCCTGGCCAACCAGTGAATATTAGCGCAACCTGAATCTTCCACAGTCTGTCGAAGTCCTTGATGATGATGAATTCCGATTCATTTGATCCTGATGCAGTGAAGAGGAGTGCAGCGGAAACTGAGATCAGGAACGTCCTGAGAGTCAAGAATCGGTAGGGATTTCCGTACATTCTCTTTATCGAGCTTGAGGCTGTTGAAACCATCTTCTCATGGAGGCGCTTGTCACCCCCGGGGACGAAACTGGACATGGGCACTCGTCGTGAAATATTCTTCTCCAATACTGTTAATCCGAGAATTAAGGAGATGAATACAGCAATTAGCAAAATTCGAGATGCCCGCCCCCCTTGGCCCCAATAGTCTTGAAAAAGAGGGATTGCGAGCAATAATGCGGATGCAGAGGCGAGAAGCGGGGCGTACCTATTGCCTTTGAATGGGATGTTGAAGGCGTATCGTCCCAACAATGCCAGCACTATGAATGAGGATATGATTGCCAAAGTTAGCAGTGGGACGAGATTGCCATCGAAAATTGAAAAGTCGTCGTACAATAATATTGCAGCCACCAGAGCAGTGGGTATTCCAATCATCAACAAATCATAGTCCTCCTCCTCGGGTTCCATTTCCATAGGAGCGACTTTCTCGGAGAGTGCGCTTCGGGCGAAAATGGCCAAAAGTATCAGCGGTGCCAACACCGCTGCAGACATTGACGTGGATAGCCTGACCGTTGACTCCAATGCAGCCACGAATGCCATTGCCAGAATTAGCCCTGGAATCGCGAAGAAGACGTCGCAGATTCGCATTATTACCTCGTCCACCCTACCACCGAAATATCCGCTAATGCAGCCCACGATTGTTCCAAGGGCCACGGTGCAGAGTGCGACTGTGAATCCAATTTTCAGAGATATCCTAGAACCATAGAGGACCTTCGAGAACAGGTCCTGACCTTCGTTATTAGTCCCAAGTATGCACACATCATAACCATCGGGCAACCAAGAGTGGTGCATTTCCTCATTGTTGAATTCATAGGTGACCCAGAGCGATCCAGTGAATGATGTGTTTTCCAGGACGTCATTGGAGACAAAAAGCCACGTGTCGTTACTAGGATCTATAGTCACCCAAGTGTCGTTTACTGGATATCCGTTAGTATCCTCAATGTTGAGTATCTCAATTACTTGGAGAGGCTTTCTGATGCTCTTCTGACTTTCTTGGGACCACATCTCATCGGACCATGCTATGGTCCTGTTGGTATCCGCCCTCCTCATGCCGAACAAGTCAATCTTCTGCTCGTGCCAATCGCATTCTTCGGAAAATGGCGCCATACGTTTTGGTTCGTAATCTATCCACCATAGGTCTTCTGTGTCCTGGAGATTCCGATAAGGGTGTTCCACGGCGATTTCATCGGCAAAGAATGAGATTGTACTTACAGTGACCACTAGGAAAAGACCTAGCACGGCGAGGAAAGACCGAGAGAAAATCTTCCAGCTTCGTGAAAGGTCGTATCGCCTTTGTCGGAGGCCCTCTATGAGTCTCCGAAGGCTCTCCTCCCTATCCTCGGCACCATCGGACCAGCTCATTCAAGCCTCACCCTTGGATCAATCAGTGCATACGTGATATCGACAACCAGGTTGGAAAGTAGGAAGATCACGGATGTGATTAGTGTAACTCCCATAATTGTAGCAAAATCAAGATATTGAATGGCCTTGACTGCCACACGTCCCATTCCGTTGAAGGCGAAAATTGACTCGGTGAGAACCGCTCCGCCAATCGCACCTCCAATTGAGAAACCGAGAATGGTTACTATTGGGACCAAGGCGTTTCGGCACGCATGAACGATGACGGTTCTGAATTCTGAAACTCCTTTGGCACGGGCAGTTCGAACATAGTCCTCCCTTAGAACCTCTAGAAGGCTTGCTCGCATGTACCTCAAGAGNGACCCGGCNGATGCCACNCCTAGNGTGATGCACGGAAGTGCNANATGGGTCAGAGTGTCCTTGAACAATGACCTCCTGGANGAGAACTCCTCNGGCAATTCCTCCANGGCAGCGTTTCCGACAAACCAACTGTCGACCAAGTGGAATCCAGTTCCGGTTTCCGGCAATGGCCACATGAATCCTTCTTGGGGATAGGAGTAGGAAGTATCGTGCCTGCCATAAAGTGGCAGACAACCGCCATCAGTTGGAGTCACTAACGGGAGCCAATCTGTTAGGGGGTCGCAAATCCCCTTCTGAGTGGCGAAAGCGTACTGGAGCATCATCGCAAGCCAGAATATTGGAAGGCTGACGAATGTAATTGCAACTAGCCTCGAGAGATGGTCAAAGACTCGGTCCTGCCAAACCGCACTTAGTATCCCGAGGCTGATCCCTAATGAGTAACCGATCAATAGCGAAAGGAACGCCATCTCAAGAGTGATTGGGGCCGCGTCCTTGACTATGTCAATAACTGGTCTCTTGTAAGCAACTGATTCCCCCCAATCTCCTTGCATCAGGTTCTGTACGTATATCGTATATTGCTCGGAAACTGGTTTGTCGAGCCCCAGTCTCTTGACATTCTGCTCGTATGCGTCTCCGATGCACTTCTCCCCGCACAGAGCGGCGGCGGGATCGGCAGGAATAATCTGAGCGATAGCGAATGTGAATATGGAAACCCCAACGATTACTGGGATTAGCAGAATGAGTCTTCTTGCTATGAATTCATGTATCTTCATCCCAACACCCCTTCGAGCCCATGGGGCGAAGCAGAATAAGTTGCCGTACCACGACGAACGCCCCTCTTTGGGGCGTCCGTCGGGCACTTACGTTTTCTTCCTGTCGTCTACGATTATTCGCAGGATCCGACGAGAGCGCCGTCGACCATTGGTAGCTTGTCGTAGTCGAACCAGTGGGCCGATCCGATAGCTGACCAAGGGGCAGAGCAGACGTCGTTATGCTTTACACCGACACCGTTGTACTGGCCGATGATGATCATGTTGGGGTCGACCTTCCATGCATCGAAGGCTGCTTGGTAGAATGCCTCCCTAGCGGTGTCATCGGTCTCAGACTTGGCTGACAATAGTGCAGCGTCAACAGCAGCGTTGCTGTATCCAGTACCATAGACGTCCTCAGTGCTGGAGGCGAAAGGCGACCAGTAGTTGTCTGGGTCCAGGTAGTCAGGTGCCCAGCCGCTGAAGCGGATCTCGAAGGTCTTGGCGTAGTACTGAGTCAAGTACTCGGCCCAGGGCTTTGCGGATCCGTCTGTTGCGACGCCGATGCTACCTAGTGCTTGTTGTAGCTGTCCTGCCATGGCGATTCTGTAGTCGTTGCCCTCGTTTGCCATGACCCTCAAGATTGAGGGTAGGCGGCACTCGCTGCCATCTCTGTCTGCTTCTGCAACAACTACTGTGTTGTTGTTCGCAAGCTCGGCACAGTCGTACTGGCGGATGAATCCGGCATTCTCCAAAAGACTCTCTGCATAGGTTAGGTCGTAGTTGAAGGTCTGAGTCTGCGTGTCAGCGTAAAGGAAACCAGTTGGAATAGGCCCGTACTGAGGTGCGAGCGAATTGTCGTAGGTGTCCCTTCTGTGAGTCTCGTAATCGAAGGCATATGACACTGCTAGACGGACAGCTGGGATCGACATTGCGTTGCAATCGTTTGTCCCGTCGCCATCACAGTCGTGGTTGAGGATGTAGTCACCATCAGCGTCCTTAGGGTTCAGGTTCATTGCGGAGAGAGTAGTTGTGAACGTCTCCCTGTAGTTGCATATGTAACCATCCTTGCTCATGACGTTTGGCTTGTCGTCGATGGCGTCCCCATCTGCTGACGTGTATGCTCCGTCACCATCCAAATCGTTGTAGCAGAACTTTGGCATGTGCTCGATGTTGATGCTGCCGAAGTCAGCTTCGCCGTCCTCGAATGCCAGAAGCCTGGTGGAGGCCTCTGTGACGATGGATGAGGTGTACCTGTTTACTGCAAAGTTACCCTCCTCCCAGTATAGCCAGTTTGGAGTAAGTACGATCCTATCCTCACGAATCCATGTGTCGACGATGTATGCGTTTGTGCCTGCACCCAGAGGTGCTTCGTCCATCCACCCGTGGCACCAGTCATCAGTCGCGATCGAACCGTTCGCGTACTTGGTGACTACCCTGTTTGCGTTGCATAGGTCTGAGTTGACCACTGCACCAACTGTGTAGGCAATCGTGGACACGAAACCGGAGTATGGAGAACCGAGGGTAGCAGTGAACGTTGTTGCGTCAACAACTGTCATGCTCTCGTCGCAGTCTCCATCGCCGTCGGTGTCGCCCTCTAGGTTCTGGCTCAGAATCCAATCCACGTGGCTCTCTGGTGCGTGGTACTCTAGCACCCTGCACCATGAGAAGACGACGTCATCAGCAGTCATGTGATCTCCATTGCTGAACTTAACATCATCTCTTAGGGTGAAAGTGTATGTTAGACCGTCAGTGCTAACTGTGTGCCCTGTAGCGAGCCTTGGAATGATGATTGAGTTACCATTTCCGTCTCCTGCATACCTGTATAGTGTGTCGAACACATTCTCGATGATGTCTCCAGATGCGGAGTCATATGCATCGGCAGGGTCGAACGTAGAGGCGTCACCGATGGTGAGTTCTACGATCTCGCATGGCCTGTTGGTTCCTACCTCGCTGCACTCGCGAGTCTGTCGAGCAGCACTCCATGCAGCGGACCAATTTTCTTCGTTGATGTCAGGAGTGTAAGCTGCTGCCTCTGCGGCGAATGCGCACATCCCACTATCAACCTCTGCTGCTTCGTCGTAGTTTGATGCGGTATCATCCATGCATCCTTCTACCTTTGCAACACAAGAACCATCGTCCTCGGTGGCTGCAGCATCGTAGTTAGAAGCACTGGAGTCAGTGCAACCCTTTACCACGGTGTTGGTTACGGTCTCGGTTACGGTCGTGACGCACGCATTGTTGTCGCTGTCTAGCGTGTAACCGTCTCCGATTGCGTCGCAGTCAGCTTGTGTCAGCGTCCTTTCCACATCATCCCCAGCGCATCCCGCCAGGGCTGATGCAATCATCAGTGTGCATAAAAGAAGAGCATTCGCTTTAGCCTTCATCGCGTCATTGAGACTGTGAACTGTATTTAGTATCACCCTAAAAAAACGCCATTTTCATCATTCTAGGCGAAAAATGGCATGGATATTGAGAATTGTGAAGTCGCTGGAGTTGTTTTCCCTGATTGGGATTTGCTGGTGGACGTGCCGAGATTTGAACTCGGGGCCTCTTCCATGCCAAGGAAGCGCGCTTCCAAGCTGCGCCACACGCCCAGTGGCCTGACGAACTGCGGCGCCCATTTAAGGGGGACGTGAAGCAGGGAGTGATGTGTCACTCGAGGGCAATGGCGTGAGCCCACCCCAGATTCCAGATGGCCTGATGCAGGAGTTGGTCGCGGAGTTAGAGGGAGAGGATGCACCATTCGCCAATAGCATGGAAAGGGAATTGGTGCTAAAATGGATGGAAGAGGGAGAATCAAGGTTAGGATTCACAAGATTCGAATGCGACCACAACGAAATCTACCGGAGGCGTAGGCTTGGCGTGCCACCGGGACAGGTGACAATCGCACTAAATCCAATACTGAAAGATGATCCGGCACTTTTCCGGCACACTCTTGCTCATGAGATCCTTCACGCTGCGGGTTTATTGGATCATGATGATTTGCATGCACTCATAGTGGGCAAGGTCGCTCCCGCGCCAAAACTCAGGGACTCCCCGGTACTAATGAGATTGCGTGAGCAGGTGCTCGAAGGACTTCCCGAAGGCCAATGGATATGCGGCAAGTGTGGGCACACCTGGGAAAGGAGAAGGGTGACTAGGCCAACAAGGTGCCCTAAGTGTGCAAGCAGGTTCGAGGCGAAGTGAGGGTTCATCTAAGTGAGGCTCCCGGAGGGGGTCACGGGCGATTGGTGTAGTCTGGATATCATGCTGGCCTTCTAAGCCGGTGACACGGGTTCGAATCCTGTATTGCCCACCACCTAAAAGATAGAAGGATAACGCGAATCGCTCATATACGCGATGCAGGTCGGAAGGACTCGCAAACTGGAGGATGATTCACAGTGAAGAGAGGTTCCCGAGCTTGGAAAAAGCAAGGGAAGCAACGCTGGAAGTGGCGAAAGAAGAAGCTTCGAAGGCGTAAGGCAGCAAGAAAACGAGCTAAGCAGCGATGATTGATTTTCTCCAAAAGAACTCTGCTAAACTGTACTATCGGCATCGGGGCATCCTGGAAGCCTGTGG
>NYST01000061.1 GCA_002683155.1 Methanobacteriota archaeon
TCCCTGGCCCTGTCCTTGTCCCTGGCC
Source organism: Methanobacteriota archaeon (assembly GCA_002683155.1). Lineage (GTDB taxonomy): Archaea > Thermoplasmatota > Poseidoniia > Poseidoniales > Thalassarchaeaceae > UBA36. Next base: position 28 of record NYST01000061.1, read on the forward strand.
CTGTCCTTGTCCCTGGCCCTGTCCTTGTCCCTGGCCCTGTCCTTGTCCCTGGCCCTGTCCGTTCTCTCCTTCGCCACCGCCCTCGGTGCCACCGTCTCCGGATCCATCACCTTGGAAATCTGGGTCGTATGCGTCGGGTATTCCGTCGCCGTCCGAATCCGATGCGGCTCCGTCGTTGGGGTCGTTTGGATATGGGTCGTTTGAATCATTGGTACCGTCGCCGTCAGTATCTGCGTTGTTTGGGTTGGTCCCCGACTCGTACTCTTCCATGTTGTCTAGGCCGTCACCATCGGGGTCGGCCCCGCTGTCGCTGGCAGAGTTGGGGTTGAGGCCGTAGTTGACCTCCCATCCATCTGGCATTCCGTCATTGTCGGTATCTGGGTTGTTCATGTCCGTCCCAGCACTCTGCTCCTCTGCGTTGGTCAGTCCGTCCCCGTCCCAGTCGGCTCCTCCGTCTGATGGGTCCAGGGGGTCTGATCCATCGGCTCCGACGCCGGTTGACCCGGCCATGAGCACTAGGAGCAGCGCTGTTATCACACTAGCTTTCTTCTGATATTGCATTGTAAATTCACTTCCTAATTTTCCGTTAATCCATCGAGTAAAGGACGATTGTTGGAGCGAGTCTAGACACTTGTCCGAATACTGTAATAACGCTATACTGAGCGTCATTTCTAGTTTTTCCGAACTCTCTTATTTCTGTCCTGACCCCTCCTTTTCTAATCATCCAATCTCACTGGCTTTCTCAGGGAACCCTCTGTTCCCTCTGGCTTCGGAGAGGCATGTTACGTATTTCAAGGGTTCCTGTGCTGGTTTCAAGGGGTTATTCTCGAAAGCTCGGCCTGAAACCTAGTGGCCCCCATGAAGTGTAGCACTGGGACTATCATTGTAGAAATCGCGAGAACTCCGAAGAAGAGTCCCGACCAGAGCTCTATTCCACGGCCTATGGAAATGAAGAGGAACCATCCGACTAGAACTGAAACCCATGGCAGATGCCTCCTGGTGTAAAGAGAGAGGCGGGCATTCAGGATCTCATCGGAGTAGAACTGTGGGGTATCCTCGGGGTCGGCCAAGCCATTCTCCACGCCACAACGGGAGCAAACCTGGTATCTGGGGCCGTTCCCGGTGATGAACTGGGCTTGAGGGTAGTTCTGCTTGCACAACCTACACACTGGCATGATTCTCGTTGCGACCAGAGGAGTGGCGTCCTTCAAGGCTACGGTCCTCAACACTAAATCAATCGTCATCGAGGACGTCGTCCAAGAATGAGACGTCGATGTCGTCCGAATCTCCATCGAGTCCGTCGGCTAGGTCATTGAGTCCCTCCAGGCTAATTTCCTCGTTTTCTGACTCTAGGAGGTCCGCAACTGACGCATCTGGGCCTCGCCACTCCTCCTCTGGAGACTCATCAATTACAGCCTCAGGCAATTCCTCCTCCACCTCGGACTCGTCCCCTGGTGTTTGTGTTAGGAAGGAGCTGGAGGCTATTTCCTCCTCTTCTGTGATTCCCATTGCCTCTCTGGTCAGCTCTTCCTCCATCTCGACCTCCTGTGTCCCCATTTCCCATGGCTGTGGAGCGGTTTTCTCCCTAGGCCTGATTATGAGAGCGGCGCCGAGAATGACCATGATCGCTGAAACCATGATTATGACGGTGTTTAGGTCTCCATCAACCAGCTGGTCGAACCAAGACTCTCCATCTCCTCCGGGCCCGTCAGGTGATCCGCCTGGGGTGAACTCAGATAGTGGATAGACCCGGATTGAATCTGTGGCGAGCCTGTGAACTTCACCATCGAATGCTACCACTGAGAGCCAATATGTTGTCGAGGAACTGACGGGCGTCGGGCCGATTGAGTCGAAAGACGCGTTGGAGGTGTCCGAAGAAGAGACTGTGATTGCATCCCTAGTGTCCGAGAACTGCATGGTACTCGCGAAGACGATGTAGGATTCCACCTGGGGGTCTTCTGATTCAGACCAGATGACCTCTATCCTGGATCCTGTGGGGTCCCAGTAAGTCATGATCTCGGAAATCTCGGGGAGGTGGATGCCGGGGTCTTGTGAGTTCTCATCGACTGGGCTGATCATTGAAGTTTCTAACCCATCTAGCCAAGCATTCCCGGAGGTGTCGACTGAAACCACCGCAACCCACATTGGGACGTCGGGCTGGATTCTCTCCCCATTAGATAGCGTCTCCAATAGGAACTCCTCTCCACTCTGAGTACGGTCTAGCACCAATGCCGGTTCTAGTCCCTCGACACTGTCGAAGGGTGCCACTGATACTGCGAATATGCGGTACTCGGCAATGTCGGGCTCGGAACTTGGTGAGAAAGAGACGAATATCCCATCTCCCGAGTCCGGAGATCTGTCCACCAGGCTTGGCGAGGGAACTCTGTCAGGGGGAAAAAGGTCGCCCCTGTTGTCTATGGGAGTAACCAGGGCCATGTTTTCGCTCAAGTCAGAGAGGAATACATTCCCGGCTATATCGTGAATCGTGACAGTGACATAAAGGGGGACTTCGGGGGATATTCTGGATGGAGAAAGTTCGTCGGCCTCTGTGCCGTATAGGGCTCTAGAAAGTGTGACCTCTAGGCGTGGTGAGTTTCCGATCTGTCTCTGGTCGATTGTGACTAGGTTGCATGTTCCGCTCGATTCGCAAGCAGAGCTTACTTCAGTCAGGTCGTTCAAGGGGAAGTCTGATGCCCAGACTGTGTAGTGGCTGAAGTCTTCTGCAGTTGTCCTGTCCCAACTCACGTCTATTGCTGTGCCATCATCGTCAGGGTGGTCCCATGCCTGGAGTCCCGATACCATGTCTGGGGGGGTGAATTCGGTGGAGTCGAGTTCTGAGTAGGTAGCCGTCTCAACTACTAGCACGTCATTGACGTTCTGATTCCCCCAGTCATCAACAGCCACCACGCCGATCCAGTATACAACATCATTTTCCAGAGTTGAGTTGCCGATTGAGTCGATTACGACCTCGTCTGTGGTGCAGTCGGTTACGAACTGTGCGACGGGCCAGCCATCTACCGATGTCGGAGCCGTCCATCCCGAGGCCGGGAGGATGTAGATGACATGGAAGGAGCAATCCTCCTCCTGGTTCGGCTCCCACGTGACGACTATCCGGCCTCCCTCGTCGTTGGGGGCATCACTGACAGAAGTGCCAGTTATCGGTGAGGGGGCAATACCGTCGTTGAGACCTCCTGCTGTCACTACTGGACCTACCACTGTGGCATTTGCAGGGTCGAATTGGCCGGCTTCGTCCACGCATACTATGGCGAACCAGTAGGGGACGTTTCCTTCAAGTTGGAGCACGGAGGAGTTGCCGGACGCGAAAGCGAAGTCTATCGGATCGGATAGGGCGAGGGCGCTGGTGATCTCCTGCTGGACGGCCCAAATCCGAGTGGACTGGGGGTCTAGTTCCTGACAAGCGGCCCACTCCGCGGAAACCGTTCCAGGGTTCCCGCCAGAGATAGGTTGCACTTCTAGCCATTCCGGGGGCGAGGGAGTCTCGTCAGTTGGGGTTGCGTTCCCATCCCATGAAATTGGGTCTCCAAGAGTACCGTCAGGGTACTCAATAGATACCGCTGCTCTGTATTGCCTCTGATCTGATAGTGGGACTTCGGAGCCATTGCTGTTTCCTGTGGTAAAGACTGCCGTGGTCTGAGACCAATAGGGGACCCTCTGGTAAGCAGGCAGGTTAGCTAGGTCCCCCTTGGAAGGGGTCCACTGCGGGTTGTAAGTGGAGTCCCAGAGATAAATCCTGTAGGCCGACCAAGCGGAGTCCTGTGCTGGTAGCCAAGATGCATGAAGCACCCCCCCGCCATCATTGGGGCGGTCGTATAGGCTCGTCATCAGAGTTGGTGCCTCTAGCCTCTCCCAGTCATAGGTGACTCGGATCATTATCCGCCCATCCTTAGGGGATTGCATTTGGAGGTGCACTGTCGAAGACATGGAACCCGGGGGAGTATTGAAAATTGCAGTCTGGAAAGACTCCTCTATACTCGGGTCTAATGCTGCAAGGTCCCAACTACCAGTGTAGTTTAGGTTGGTCGACTTGGCCCAAACCCACGACCCCCTCGCGGGTGAAGAGAAGGTCAGTGAACCCGGGTAAAGGAGAAGCTCGGATGAGTTGGCTTGGTTTTGATCGAGAGGGATGAGAATCGGTGATTCTTGTGAGGCGAAAGTGGTGAGCATGCCCGGCCGCGTAGTATCGGTAATGTCGAGCGTCCTGTCTGCGAAAATCGCGTTGAGGGGGGATGCCCTCCTCTGATTCTCCCTAGGAGCCTCCCTGAGAGTCTCGATCGGTTTGTAGATGTGAAGTCCATCCTCCCCCAGCACCGCTAGTCCCATCCATGCATCGGCATCGGCAGCCAATGCACCCGGCATATCGCCGACCATTACCACGGCATGGTCTCCAGATGACTTGATGATGCTGATCTTGCTTGCAGAGATTGCAGCAAGGTGGTTTCCATCAGAAGCAAGGTCGATGATAGGCCATCCCTGCAGTTCAATCGCCCCTGGACCAGCCTCCATACCCATAGAAGTTCCATTCCAGTGCACTAGGGGCTGGTTCGAGGTTGCTATATGCACTCCCCAGAGATCTGCTTCTACAGCAGAAACGTCGTTACTCGGAATCATGTCGATGTTGTAAGTTCCGTTATGGCTGTCGGTTGAGATGTCCCATGCAGCGACTCCTGGTCTAGTGACGCCTTGTCCGTTATGCGAGATGAAAATAGCCGAGTCGTGATGCAGCGTAATCAATGAGCCGGTGGCTGTGTCATTGAAAGTTCTGGAGACTGGTCCAGCATACACGATGCCGGAGACGAAGTCGCCGACCAATCCGTCTGCCCTGCCTATTGTCCCGACAACTCCGAGGTCCTGATCAAGTACAATCATGCCCGTCGGGCCGCCAACGAGAACTGTCCCATTGCCAAGAATTGGCACTGGTGGAACGAACAGGTGGTTCGATATCGGCGTAGGTAGACCATCGACCGTAGTAATTGGATCGTCCCAATCGTCCTTCGTAAGATTCCAGAGCCCTATGCCACCATGGGTTGAGACTAGGACATGCTCACCGTATTCCACAAAGTCCGTCACTATGTTGCTGGGGAGGCCTGCCAATAGGCTGCCCTGCCCCCATGATCTGGTCTCTGGGTTGAATGTCTGGAATCCAGCAGAGCTCCCGGACCAGCCCATTAGGCCGATGAACATATTCTCGCCATCGTGTAGCATTCCGTCCATCTGGTTGTGCAACGCGGGTGGAGTCTGCTGGACGGACCTATGGCTGAGGTTGAACGAGAAGAGTCCGTCGCCCACAGTGGAAGCCCAAATCTCCTGGTCTACTATCATAATCTCATTGATGGACTCGGATAGGGCATCGAAGCCATACTGCCAATTTACTGAGCCATTGTCGAGAAGCTCCCCCTGAAGTACTGTTGAAGCCAGATATGAGTACTCGGATGACCCGACCGTTACCCATACGTGAGTCCCATTGGATATCATCTCGGAGACGACTCCCGAGGGAAGTCCGACCAACTCGTCGAAACCCCCCTCTATTAGGCCCGTACTGTCTAGTCTGTCCACCCTGTTTATCCCAGATAGGTCGCCCGACCTTCCGATGGCGTAGGACCTAGAGTTAGTCGGGGCTCTGACTATCGAGCAAGAGTCCATCCCGAGGCCGATGACCTGCCCAGAGGTTGCCGAAGCGCCCGAGGTGATTACGCGAGTGATTCCCCCATTGCCGTCATAATGAGCGACCAGTAGTAGGTCTTCGTCGTAAATCATCCCGCCGGGGAAGACTGGGTTCTCTGAAACCCCCATGTCGGGGGTTAGGGTATCGAGGAAGTTGTTAGAGGAGTAGTCGAATCGATCGATGCCAACATTGTCAGTATCGAAGCCGACGTACATTATTTCGTTCTCTTCGTCGCATGCTAATGCTCTGACGTCCTTGTCCGCCATGTTTGAGTTATCGTTAGTGATGGGGGTGATCCACTCGTCTGTAATGCCATCCCCATCGTAGTCACCCAAGTCGAATCGTGCGATTCCCCCGCCTACTAACCACCACTGCCATGCACTGAAACCGATTGCCACGTGGACGATATCGTGGCAGAGCAAGATATCTGCTCCGTATCCATCGGGGATGTCACCTGTATCGACATCCCAAATGGTCCAGTTGCCATTGTTTCCCGATAGTCGCATCACATGGCCATCGTTTCCATAACCAGATGCTGCCCAGAGGTCATCTCCAACAACTTTCAGAGTGTAGAAGTCTAGTTCTGATTCGGAAGGAAGTCCATCCCCCGGTAGCCACGAGGATTGCCATGTCTCATTTGATGGATTCCAGCGGAGTATTCCATTCATACTGGCGAAGAGGTACTCACCTTGGTACTCGACCATCCCTCTTATCCTACCATCGATATCGTCCCATTGGTCTAGAAGAGTCATGTTAGAGGCTGAGAATCGCCTTAGGGTGTTCTCACCATATGCTATCCACATCTCGCATGACGCGTTAAGCGGGAAGCAGTCTCCCAAGTACTGGGCGTTTACCCTGCCAACGTCTCCGATAGTCTGGAGATCGTCCATCCAGCCTTCCGAAGTGGTGTTCCACCTCAGAATTGTGCCCGGGTCTCCTGAACCCCCCCATCCTGAAGTCTCTACGACGCTGATCCACACCTCGTCACCGATCTGGTTCATTCCGTGGACGACCCCCTCGAATCCTAGACGTTGTCCGGCATCGATTGTCTGCAGCGACGTGTTATTGTCCAGGTTGATTCTGGCAATCTCGTCCCTGGAGTTCCACGGGTTGGCACGCTGAGGGGAGTAGTACATCATCTCATCAACGATTAGAATCTCTCCGGGAGAGTAGTTTGGGAGGGTTGGTCCGTCTTGGTTGGCGCCTCTTCCCCATTGAATCAGAGTGGTTTCGTTTACCAAGTCAATTAGAGTGAGTCCGAAATCCCCCCCGGCCCACATGGTGCCCAATGCCCTCCCCTCAATCATGACGGTTACATCATCATCCCCGAGAATCCCCTGAGAACCATCCCACGGTGTTAGCCATGTTCCTGATGTTAGGTTGAATCGAGCTATTCCTAAGTTCTCAAATCCCAGGTATAGTGTCTCTCCAAATTTGACAACTCGCGCTCTCTCGGTATCATCTCCTGCTGTCCAGACCTCGACTACGGTTCCATTTGCCGTGTTGATCACGGCTGCTCCCTCGGTCGTACCGGCATATAGGAGATCGGAGCCGATTGGTTCCACGGAAATCACGAATCTGGATGGCATGCCATCTCCTTGCCCTCCATTCCCTCCTGATGTCCAGCAGTCCTCTAGGGTGAATTGGGATTGGGGAGTATTTGGATCGGGCCAGTTCCACATGCATGCACCTCTATTCGTACCAGCATAGACTCCGTTGGCATCGCTTGAGACGTCATAGAACTCGAAGGGATCGTTGTTCCAACCGGGTATGCTGGTGGGGAGGAGGTCCCACGTTGAGCCGTCCCATCGGGCAAGTCCGCCGTTGGCGTTTGCTCCGGAGTTCTGGACCTCAGAGCCAACCAGTAAGCCACCATAGAAATCCAATGTCAGAGTATTGACGTCCTCATCTGGAATGCTATTTGGATCATCAGGCGTCCAAAGGTCAAGGATGTCGCTGGTCAGCCTGTCTATTAGCAGGACTCCCAAACCAGGTAGTCCAAGGTAGATAACGTCGCCGTCAACTGCGACTGGGGTTGAGTCCAGATTGTCCACACCTAGTGACTGCCATGATCCTATGATTGTAGGTGTGCTGAGATCGATTCTCATTACACCAGCCTCCTCTGTGGCGATGTATGCAATTCCGAATCTGGTAGCGATGTCTCGAATCATGTCAGAGTCTAGCCCTTCCGATTCCGAGTAGGTTTCGATTACATTGTTGGAGTCTGTTGAGTAGAGTGAGATTCCCGATTCAAAATGCCCGATGACTAAGGTTTCTGTGTTGGAGTCGAATGCCAAACTGGTTATCGAGTTGGAGTTCAGGCCTTGGATAGATTCGAGGTATGACCCATCCACATTGCTCAACCTGTGGACGCCACTGTTTGTGGTGCCGACCCACACCCAACCGTCTTCATCCTGTTCGATTGATGTGATATCTCCCGGCTCTAGTCCAGAAGTGAACCAGTCTCCTATATCGATTGGTTCCTTCCAGAGGTTGTCCCCCTTGTCCATGATGTCAATTATGCTGCCCGAAGCAATCCAGAACTCTCCGGATTCGCCGTCATCAATAATCGCAGTGATGTCTGCATCATCAATAGAAGGACTGCTGACAAGGTGAAAGTAGCCGTCCGAATTGTCCTCAAGGGCCCGTCCGAATGTACCGGATGAGTCTCCGATTATTGCCATCGAGTCAGAAGGGGNCCTCGGNAGCCCCCCCGGCCACGCNCTAATGCTTGAGGCGGTTCCAGACANCNCCAGGTCGACCAANGGAATCTCCGAACTGAATAGAAGAANGTCTGTGTCGTATGGTTGAACTTGCTCTTCCCCNAGGATGTAGAGCCACCCAGGAGCAGNTGCCAAACCGACTATGTNGTCTGAAGAAAGCCAATTAGAAGAGGTCCAAGAAGGCATCCATGTGTTTGANGAAAGGTCGAACCTGTCGATTCCAGAGTCAGAGGTGGCAATGTAGAGGATGCCCTCCGAAGCTTCGATGTCTGCGATTGAGTCTGATGAAAGTAAGTTAGAATCTCCCCATACGACGTTCCTTTCAATAACAAGGGACGTTGGGTCCGAAGAGGATACATTGTACCTAATTACACGTACTCCATTGTCCTGTGTCGCAAGGAAAATTTCCCTTCCTTCGATGTGAATTCCGACTGGCGTCTCTATCTCCGAAGTTGTGCAGATCTGAAATGTCTTCCAAACAGCCCCGTTGGACGGCATTAAGTAGTGCATATTACACTCAGAGACCGCCCAAAGAACCCCGAACACGTCCACTCCCATCGTCAGAATTGGGTCGGAGAGAGAAGTGTTGGTGTCCACAGGGAAGTCCGCGAGGTATTCCGAGTCAGAAAGCGCCATTGCTGATACATTTCCTCTGTTATCGCCTACGTAGAGGAACCCTCTGTTTGGATCTGAAACTATTGAGCGCCCCTCAATTCCGGATGTGATGTCGATGATTCTCTTGTTTGCGTTATCGTCCAACTGTAGGAGATCGTCATCAACGAGAATATACATCCTTCCATCAATCGGGTTGTAGGAGCTTCCGTGAATAGAAACCTCTAGGGGGCTGAGAGATAGTTTCGGATCGATGGGTCGAAGAGCCTCCATTACCAAATCTGTGATCTCGATTCCTGTGGGAATCTGCCAAGAAGCGTCACTAATCGTATTTGGCTTCAATGATGCGTCCAAAATACCCCCAACTATACTGGGAGGATTGTCAGCGAAGTTGTTTTGCCTCCCGAGATCGCCATTTCCACTCCAGTCGAGTACGCTTGTTTGAGTGTCCATTATCGCTATCTGAGGTTGATTGGCCCAGTAACCGTCGCTCCCGTTTACAGATATCTCCAGAGTGAGGTTGTCAATCACAGCACCGGGTGCGAACTCCAGGAAAAGATCGGCCAATGCAGGTGTTCCATTGGCGGCATCTGCACCAGTGGCATCCAAGACTATCCAGCCGGAGTTATTACTGCCGTTCACCCCCCATGACTTGCCTGATGACTCGCCTCTGGAAACGGATAAATCGGAGAGCGATTCCAAGCCAGATGAAGTAGGCAGATTAGTTCCCCATGGCAGTAAAATCATTAGCGCTACTAAACCGATTGCCTTGGCTCTGCCCCGATGAGTAATATCGCTAGCGCACATAGAACGAAGGAAGTCCCTCAATGTGCAATTTATGAAGGGTAGGGGTAGTCGTCCATGACTTGCTCATATCATTATTCAAAGAAAGAAGGAAAATAGGAATCACGTCCATATTGGCCGATAATCCGACAATAAGCAATAGGATAGCATCAAAGGAGATGGTCGGTTCGGCACATTTCAGGTGACAGTGTGAGCAAGAAGCAGTTGCGCGAGGACGCGTTGAATTACCACTCTTCTAACCCCCCTGGAAAGGTTACTGTGGTACCAACCAAGCCCCATGGGACACAAAGGGACCTCTCCTTGGCTTACTCACCCGGGGTAGCATACCCGTGTGAAGAGATAAGAGATAACCCCGATGATGCATATCGGTATACCTCGAAAGGTAATCTCGTAGCAGTAATTAGCAATGGAACGGCAGTATTAGGCCTTGGTGACATCGGGGCCCTCGCAAGCAAACCTGTAATGGAGGGAAAAGGGCTGCTCTTCAAGGCATTCGCGGATATTGATGTATTCGATATTGAAGTGGATAGGACCGATGTTGATCAGTTCGTTGAGGCAGTCAAGGCAATTGCGCCGACTTTTGGTGGAATTAACCTAGAAGACATAGGAGCCCCCGAATGCTTCGAGATTGAAAGAAGACTGGTGGAAGAATTGGATATCCCAGTCATGCATGACGACCAGCACGGTACGGCAATCATTTCAGGAGCCGCCCTTCTAAATGGACTAGAAGTTGTCAACAAGCGAATTGAGGATGTTAATGTGGTTATTCTCGGGGCCGGTGCTTCGGCAATCTCGTGTGCCAAGCATTACGTAAGACTCGGAGTCAGGACAGAGAACCTGATAATGCTTGATTCGAAGGGCATCATGACCTCCAAGCGGATGGCCAAAGGTGAGTTGAACGAATACAAATCCGATTTCGCAAGAGATATCGAAGAGGGCGGGGTCGGAGATGCTCTGAAAGATGCAGATGTGTTCTTGGGCCTCTCAAAGGGCGGTCTTGTGACTCCAGAAATGGTGAAGGGGATGGCGGGCAGACCGCTTATATTCGCTCTTGCAAATCCCGATCCAGAGATTACGCCAGAGCAAGTTGCCAGCGTCCGAGACGATGCTATAGTAGCAACAGGAAGATCAGATTATCCTAATCAGATTAACAACGTTCTTGGTTTTCCATATATCTTCCGAGGAGCTCTGGATGTCAGAGCTAGTGAAATAACCGAGGGAATGAAGATGGCTGCTACAAAGGCACTGGCTCAACTAGCCAAGGAGCCAGTTCCTGATGACGTTGCATCCGCATATGGTGGTGAGCAGATGTCATTTGGCCCAGAATACTTGATCCCCAAGCCATTCGATGCTAGGGTTCTGATCTGGGAAGCCAGTGCGGTCGCAGAAGCGGCTGTGAACGAAGGGATAGCGCGTATTCCTAAGGATGAGTTCGATGTTAACGCCTACAGGGAGACGCTGGAGTCTCGTCTGGGGCTTACAAGATCCATAATGAGAAGAGTGATCAACCAAGCAAAGAGGGATTTGAAGAGGATTGTTTTCTGTGAAGGCGAAGACCCCACGATAGTAAAGGCCGCATCTCAGTGTATTACTGAGAGGATTTGCATTCCAATTCTTCTTGGACAGAAGAAGAGGGTCGAGGCGGTAAAGGAAGAGTTGGGTCTCGAATTCGATTGCGAAATTATTGACGTCAGATATGACTCAAGAAGGCGCGAGGGTTATGCAGACGAACTACACCGACTTCGTGGAAGAAGGGGTATGACCAAGGAGGATGCTGTCAGAGAGTTGAAATCCACGACTTTCTTTGCACCTATGATGGTCAGAATGGGAGATGCAGATGGCTATCTGGGAGGAGTTTCCCACCAGTACCCTGACATTGTGAAGCCCTGTTTGCAAGTAATAGGACCAGATCCGAACTCACATCGTATTGTAGGCATGTACATGATGACAGTGAATGGACAATTGATGTTTATTGGGGATGCTACTATCAACATATATCCAGATGCAAGGACTCTGGCGGAGATTGCGATTCAGACTGCTAAGGTGGCTAGGAGATTTGGGGTCAAGCCGAAGGTGGCCATGCTTTCATTCTCCAACTTNGGAACTTCTGCTGAGATGAGGACGGATCGGATCGAAGAGGCGATAGAGATTGCTAGAAAAATTGAGCCAGATTTGGTTATTGACGGGCCAATGCAAGCGGATACAGCTCTTGTTCCCGAGATTCAGCAAGACTACCCCTTCATGTCCTTCGATGGCCCGGCTAATGTCCTAATTTGTCCAAATCTTGCATCGGCAAATATAGCATACAAGCTTCTGCAGAGGGTTGCCGGGGCAGAGATGACTGGCCCCATATTGGAGGGTCTTTCGAGGCCTGCTCACGTGCTGCAACGAAGGGACAGCGCCAGAGACGTGGTTCACATGGCTGCAATATGTGCAGTGGATGCTCAAAGGGCGGCCCAGGAGAGGCTGATTGACTAGATTGGCCTTGGCCCAGCGCGTATTACTTCAGCAGAACAGCCCTCAGTGTATTGCTCAAAATTCTCAATGAACATCTGGGCGAGTAGGTTGGCCACATTATCATACCTTTGCCCGTCATCCCAAGTACCCCTAGGCTGGAGGATCCTATCTGGGACGCCCTCACAAGTTGTGGGTATTTCGAAACCAAACCTCTCGTCTTTGACGAAGACGACGTCCGCCAGATCGCCATTGATTGCAGCATTGAGCAGGTTCCTGGTCCAACTAATCTTAATCCGGCTGCTCGCATCTGCCCCTCCAGCAATCCAGCCGGTGTTAATCAGCCAGCACTTGGCGTTGTTTTCTCTAATCTTTTTCGATAGCAAATCTGCATACGTGCTTGGGTGCCTTGGCATGAATGGTGCTCCGAAGCAGGTTGAGAACGTTGCCTGAGGTTCTGTAACGCCCATCTCTGTACCAGCGACCTTCGCAGTGTATCCAGACATGAAGTGATATGCAGCCTGCTCAGGACTTAGTCTAGAAAGGGGCGGCAATACCCCAAAGGCATCGCAAGTTAGGAAAACCACGTTATTTGGGTTCCCCGCCATTGAATCTGGGGTTCGATTCTGGATGAACTCGATGGGGTATGAGCCGCGCGTGTTCTGTGTAAGAGAGCCATTGTCGAAGTCTGGGGTTCCATCAGCATTCAGGACCACATTCTCGAGAATTGATCCTCTCATCTTCGTAGTAGCGAAGATTGCGGGCTCGTCCTCTTGAGAAAGACGGATGAGCTTGGCATAACAACCCCCTTCGAAGTTGAATACCCCCTTATCCGACCATCCGTGCTCGTCATCTCCTACCAAGGCCCGGTTGGGATCGGCTGACAGAGTCGTCTTTCCTGTCCCAGAGAGTCCAAAGAAAAGTGCTGATTCTTCCCCATTAGTATTGGCTGAACAATGCATTGGAAGAAGTCCCTTGGAGGGGAGAATATGGTTCATTATCGTGAATATTGCCTTCTTTATCTCGCCAGCATAATGAGTCCCCCCTATTATCACAAGACCCCTGTCGAGGGCGATGATTACGAATACGTCTGAATTGACTCCGTCGCTCATACTGGACTTCAACTCCGGTGCATGAAGGATGGTGAACTCTGGAGTGTGGTTTTCCAACTCGTCCTTCGAAGCGCGTACGAACATATTGTGCATGAAGGCTGCATGCCAAGCCTTCTCTGTGACCAGCCTGACTGGCATCCTAAAGTCTGGATCAGCCCCACAAAACGCATCTTTTACGAACAGGTTCTCTGCAGCGTTTAGATGAGCTTGTATCTTGACAAGAAGCCTCTCAAAAACAGCGGGTGCAGTAGGCCTATTCCCCTCTCCCCACCAAACATCCTCTGCCATTCCGGCCTCGTCAACGATGAATCGATCATTTGGTGAACGTCCAGTCCGCTCACCAGTTACGGCTAGAAGTACCGAGTCCGAGGTTAGTTTTGCTTCTCCAAGCTCGACTGCTTTTGTGTGGAGGCCTTCGGAATCTATGTTCCAGTGGACCTTTCCACTTGGCTCAAGACCGTGCTGGGATAAAACTACGGCGCTTCCCTGAGAGGAACTCTGCATCCAACTTCCCCCGTCTTTCCGACGGGCATCAAGTCTTCAAGCATTACGGCTCGGAGATTATTATCTTCTAGCGATAAACGTGCGAATGGTTTCCAGCAGGGGATGTGATTATGCAATACATGCCCTGTTGCGGAGCGATGACAGAGGATGAGTCTCCGGACAAAATCATCCGAGAGAGGGAGTTCAGGCTTCCTTCGGGAATCAAAATTGACAATCTGGATATTCCTATCGAGGAGGAAACAAGAGAAGTCCCAGATAGAGCGGACGAAGCAATTGGAGATTTTTTCGAACCATTCTCTCAATCTAGTAAAGACGCCCCAGGAAAAATTGGTGAAGATGGGAGCGTGATTAATCCACCCGAGAAAGACTTGGTTTCTCAAATCTCGATAGAGAGTGAGGAGAGAGTAAACTGGGCAATCATGGTCTCGATGATTGTTCTATACAGTGCGATTAGCATGCAAATTGGGAGGACCTTTGATTCCATGATTGGAACTATGTTGCTTATTTCTCTGGCAGCGATTGGCTTTGTTTTGGGAGAAATCTGGGTCCCAAGGAAGAGGATGAAGCTGCTAGGGATAACCTGGATAATAATTTCAATGAAGGTCCTTTATGGTCTTGCAATAGAGCTAAGGTATTGGGGAGTGATAGGGGACGACATTTCCCTAGGAGTGATTCTGGTTCTATTAGTTGGAGCCAATATTCTAGTCGCCTACAGGCATAATCACGACGCTATAGCAGCCCAGTCAACCCTTGTACTTCTTGCGGTTGGTTCCACTGCTGGAACAGAGTTCGGTGAAGCGGGCGTAGCTGGTATGATTCTGGTTGCGACGTTTGTTCTACACGGTATTGCCATAAACAGAAGATCCGGCAATCTGGCTTCTCTTGGGATAGCAGCATCTAATCTATGGATTGGCATGCATGCAGTAACTTCTCGTTTTTCTCTAGGCCCTCTTGACGTCCTTCCTATTGAACGCCCTCTGTTGCTTTTCCTTCTGTTAATGTGCGTGACATCGATGAATGCATACATGGCGACGAAATTCGCCAAGGAAGAGAACTGGTTCTCGAAGGGTTTCGAAACCTTGGGCTTGGGGAAGCCCGGGCTATGGGGGGTCTCCATTTCTCTGGGGATGATTGGTGCGCTGTTGGCTGTAGCCTCCAATAGGGACGATTTAGGATATGCGTTGGGAATGGTCACATTCCTTGGTGGTGCCTTTGGAGGGTCTTATCTCATAGTAAGGGGCGTGGAAGCTAGACGGATATATTCCCCACTAATTATTTCCGCATCGGCTCTAACGATAATATTGCTAAATGATAGTTCTGTAAAGGAAATTCTAGGGATTTCCGCGTACGAAGTCTTCACTTTAGTTGGTTCCTCCGTCACAGTAGCCATAATTCTAAGAGATCAAAATAGTGTTACAGATAGGGTTCTCTGGATTGGTTCGATTGCAATTTTGGCGGTTTTGGTCCTTCTTGTACCGACGGGGGCCGAAGATGGGGGGGATGGGGGGATCATACTATTGGGAGTGCTCTCTTTACTTCACATTGGAACTGCTATATTGGCTATCAAGAGGAGTTCTCCCTCACTATCTGGTGTGACTGTGCTTCTCCCTTGGTCCTGGATACTTGCTGAGAAATTGGTTGAAGAGGTCGTTCGAACAGTTATGCTAGCTAACGATATCTCAGACTTCGATGGAGGGGTCCAAATCGGAACAACTCCTCTGGCAATTTACCTTATTTTGGCATCCATTCTTCTGTTCATTGTCAACTCAAGAATGGGTAAGTCTGGGGTTAATCTAGCATCTGGTTTCCTGGGGATAACTGAGATTTCCGCTACGATTAAGGATTCAGGGGTGCTCAATCTCTGGAGCATCGGACTCTGGTTGCCGATGCTTACAATCCTACTTCTATCACATTTTGGCGGCTTCACAGCAGTTTCTCTTGTGGCTTTGCTAGCTCTTCTATCTGGATTGCATGTTTCAAGTTTCATCCTAGGTCTTAGGGAGNGNAATGGGAATGGGATNGTATGGGCNTTAGCATTGACCTTCGTGATCATCCAGTGGATACATGGTCTCGNTGAGGCNATGATNGTTCTAATGTGCGTNTCACTAGCTTTGATTATGNATTTTGGAGAAGATGAGNTCTTTACGNTGGGGATGGGGATGATGTCGGTTCCGATGCTGGTCTTCATCTCTGGAAGAGTTTCAAGTCAGGAGTTGGCTATTCCGGATTGGTTCGTACAGCTAAATCTTGGATCGGTGTTTGGATCTTTCCCGGAAGTAGAGTTGCTCTCATTATTGAGCAGCGTGGTAATGCTAGTCGTTTTCCTGCCTAGATCTCAGGAAATGGAGGGGATTCTGAAGCCGGCTTCATCGGCATTGATACTTGTCATCATTACAAATATCCTATCTATAGAATCGGGTAATTTCCTTCTTCAGGCGGGTTCAGGGACTGTGTTTGCAGCGACATCAGTATGGCTTATTTCGAGAGGTGAGGTTAGATCCGAGTTGAGGACTATTGCAAAGAGGGATTCTATTGTAAGTTTGGTACGCGAAGATTCGATTTCTCGCAGCGGTTCATTGTCATCGTATAATCCAAAAGTTGCCGAAATGGAAGATCTTCGAAGAAAAAGGAGAGAGCTTTCTGAAACCGACGACGTCGCAGAACTACTAGCCTCTGAGATTACCCACACTCCAATTGTTGGACTAGTCATACTGGGGATTGTATTGGGAGGAGTTGCCCTAATTTCTTCGATTAGACCTGAGCCTCTGATTCTAATTACCTCAGGTATTTTCTGCTGCAGTATAGTTTTCTTGATTAGGAATCGGACAAGGGGTCTGGAACTCGAGTTGCCTCATTTCTTAGGTATGGAAATGCCCATTGCCATGACTATATCGGGATTCTGTATTATTCTCGTTTCTGGACACGTTTTCCCCCCAGGAAGCAGTCCCTACGAATTGCTAGATATGGGCGTTGTTAGTGTTCTGGTGTTAGTCTTACTGATGGTATCATTATTGCATCAGAAGAATCTCCTAGACAGGATACCCATAGCAATTGACTGGTTTGTTCTTCCATTTTTGTTAGCTCGCTTAGTTGCAATAGCCCTAGGGGGGGCTCTGCCAACTCCTATGATGGTAGATCCTTTTTCTCATGGGATGTTGGATTGGACTGTTCCGTGGATTGTTCTCGAATCTATCCTAATTCTTTGTGTGCTAGTTGGATTCTGGGTAGATGAGAAGAATGTTCATCTAGGTAGGGAACAGAATGTTAGTGGTTTGGGAATTGGTTCTCGTAGTTTAGCGATTATGATGTTGTCTTTCGGGCCGGCTGGGTTGCTTGCTGCATCCAATGCATTATTTCGCAGCATTAGAACTTCACAACCTTCTGGACTGGGGATTGCCCTACCTGTCGGAGTATTGTCGTTTTTTTCACTAATGCATTGGAATGATGGTGTGTTGGCATCATCTGACTACCTAGATTGGACAGTGCTGTTTCTTGGTATTGCATTGATGGTTGCGTGTGCGATTACCGTGCCTCTAAATCTAGGTAATTGGACTGTTACTCTTGCCTTAGATGGTCATCTTTTCATACTCACGGGGGCAATAATGCTGGGAATGGTGGGCAGTTTAGAAATACCGCTACTGTTGATTCTGATGTCTACTACAATATGGGTTGTCGGGATTCTGCAACTGAGGAAGTCGCTAAGGGTGTGGGGACTTGCAGATTTGATTGCTGCAATTCTATGCTCGTTTATTTTCGCTTTCAATGAGTTTGGACAATACGAATTATTGCTTGGAATGGCTGCTTTAGCATTGGAATTGGGAATCATAGCTTGGCTTGGATTATCAAATCAAGATGAGTTGCGAAGAGACTAGTCACGAAGTGCCAACGTTGATGACAGGTGGGCAATTCTAGGGATTCGTGACGAGGTCTTGGATATCCGACACCCCTGATGAGGTTGAGCACCCCCCTATACCATTGGGCTTGAACAAGATGGCCGTACCCAGAGCAGCGCTAGTACTATCGGTTGTTACTGGTATAACGCTGTTATTTTCGTCAATATGGGTTGGCCTTTCAGCGATGTCGTTCCTAGATGAGCTCGAAGCCTCCTTCGGGACCACTGATGTTGAAATTCTCAAGGAAGATGGTCGTTGGGCGTGGGAGGTGAGTTTGCTCTTTGATACGTGTTCGCCCCGTGAGGATGACTGGGAGTGGCCGGATTCGCTTGCGGACCAAGACGTGGTGTTCCTCTTACCAGGGGAGGTGCGGTGTGATTGGCAGCATCAGGGCGAGGGGGATGCGGCAAGCGTAGTGGTCCACAATAGAGGAAACCAGAGTCTCAATCTAGTTCTGGAAATCAGCGGCGGCGGTGTGATCTTCGCAGCGAATAGTCAACCATATCTAATCATCAATGAATTGGGTTCGAATGAAAGCACCATAATGGAAATCAATCTTATTGAGTCAATAACCGAGAGGGAGATTAGCGTCACGGCCACCCACATCTCAGTACTACAGGCACAAGTTCGGATGGATATTTCCATATTCCAAGGTCCTGAGATTAAGGATTTACACATTCAAGATGGTGATTCGGTAGAGGTTCACTACACGGTTTGGGATGCCGATTCAGGTGAACAGTTGGATGACGGCACTTGGATTGAGAATGCCGGTGATCCATGGTTCTCAATCGAAGGTTTTGGTTGGTCGGCAATTGGACTTGATATTGACAGCGACAGAGGAGTGGCTTTTCCTATTACAGATACTGGTACCTCCCACGTCACCCTTCTACCTCCGTCCATTGCGTATGGCAATAGTGAGGGTCACGAGTTAGAGGAGACTTGGCTCAGATTTGAATTGAAGCTGGAGAGAGCGCCAGTCATGGGTTAATTGTCACGAAAGTGACTTGACTAAGTTCCAACGGGAATGGCCATGGATGGAGAGGAGCATGTTCCGGTTGTTCCTTCAAAGAGAGGTGTGACCTACGCAAAAAGGAAGGTGAAACCAGAGTCCTCGAGGAAAGGGGAGCCTGCATTCTTCATGAGCGAGGGAATGAGGAGACTGTCGACTCCATGGTCTGTTGCAAGTATCAGGGCCAGTCAGATTGACCCGCTATCACTTCCTGCTGGCGTAATTCTAGACGCAGCGGCTGGCTCTGGAGTCCAGCTAATCGCCTTTTCGAAAATTCTGAAAAGGCCTGCTCTAGGTATTGAATTGGACGAGGAAGTTGCCAAACTCTGCGCTGCAAATATGCAACTAAACTCCGAAGGTGAGGTTCAACGCTCGCTAGATAGGGTACTAGTGGGAGATGGAAGATCTGCTGATTCTGCTATCTCTTCTTACTGGGCCAGCTTGAGAGATGCTGGCACGCGTGCTCATCCACCAATAGCCATGCTGCACCTTGACCCAGCGAGGCCAAGAGATGCTCAAAACCATAGTCTTGAGGAAATGGAGCCGGACATCAAGACAGTGCTAAAAGCATGGAGTAGCCATTTGCAGACGGGACCCAATGGCCCAGCTATTCTGTTGGATTTGTCTCCGAGACTAGACACCGTTCAAAGAGCCATGGTTGATGGCATTCTTGAGACGACATTTCCAGGTTCTTCCTGGACATGGGAGTGGCTCAGCAGGGGAGGGGGGAGGGTTGACAGGCTCTCAGTTTGGATCGGTTCGATTTCTTCAAGCGCTTCAAACAGATGTATCAGAGTAGGAAGGAAGAATATCATTGCAAGTATCGAAGGGGAGAGTGCGGGTGCTGTTGAGTCCTCTTTCAACAGCGTGCTGGAAATACCAAGGGGAGCATACCTAACCATAGTAGATCCAGTACTAATTGAGAGCGGCCTCCAGAACTCGTGGCACGATAAGGCAGTAGGTGGAGGGTCTGGTTCTTCGTGGGTCCGAATTGAGGGGAGGAGGCCGATGCTGATACATACGGATGAGTTACCTGAAGATGAAGAGGTCAGAGGTTTTGTGGTTGCGACGGGGGAAATAGTACAACACAGACTCTCTGCTCCAGAATTGCACACCTTAGATCAAGTGGTATCGTCTGTTGCGAAGAAGGGAATATCCAACATAACCCTAAGATGCAGCCTGGATCCAGAAATCCATCCTACGCTTCAGAGAAGGATAACTAGGGAGTTGAAAGGGACCGAGGGAGCAAAGGGTTTCATGGTGGATCTGGATGTTCAAAGGCCAACTGGAACTCAGAAGCTGTATGTTGTTTGCAAAGAGTAAGATGGGACTTTCGTGAAAATGAATACGTCCAATCGGTTCAAATAGGGACTGTAGTTCGCGAGGATGCCCAAAAGGCCACCGAAAGGTGAACACGGGGGAACCGTAATGCCGAAAGTGAATGAAGCAGAACTTGGAGATGACTTCTCTTACATTGTCAGAATTGCTGATACCGACATTGACGGATTGAAGCCTATTACCTATGGCCTAACTTCAGTCAAGGGAGTTGGAATTAGGACTTCAATGATGATTTGCAGGCTTTCTGGAATAGATGGCACAAGACTCGGTGGGCACCTTTCCACCGACGAGCAAGATCAACTCAGGAAAGCAATAGACGATTACGCGACCAATGTCCCTTGGTGGATGGTGAATCGGCAGAGGGATTTGGAATCGAATGAAGATGCTCATATCATAGCCAATGAAGTGAGCATGACCAAGGATGACGATGTAGCGAGGCTGGCTGAGATCAAGACATGGCGCGGGATGAGACACAGGAGCGGGCACAAGGTCAGAGGTCAGAGGCTCAGATCAAATGGGCGAAGGGGCTCTGCACTAGGTGTCCAGAGGAAGAAGTAGGTGATACAAAATGGGCGAGCCAAAATTCTCCAGACCTAAAACACAAACTCCAACTCATCCTTGGAAACAAGCAAGGATTGACGAGGAACACGATCTCAAAGAAAGATTTGGATTGAAGAAGGTAGGAGGAATGAGAGAGATCTGGAGGGAGAAATCTTCCCTCAGGAGACACCGAAATCAAGCCATGAAGCTTATCGGCAAGGTTGATTCCTCAGAAGGACACTATGCAAAGGAGAAGGAGCAGCTTCTAGACTCTCTGACTAGGAGGGGGCTTTTGCAAACAGGGGCTGACGTAGGGGATGTGCTCGAGATAAATGTTGAGCACATGCTTTCCAGGAGGCTCCAATCAGTAGTTTACTACAAGGGACTCGCACCATCTATGAGAGCTGCAAGAAACCTAATTGTTCACGGGCACATTTGTATTGGTGAGCAACGTATGACGGTCCCTGGGTACCATGTCCTCAAGGAGGAGGAGGATTCGTTGCAATATAGCCAGAACTCACCTTTTGCTGATCCAGAGCACCCATTCAGGAAGGACTTGGAGACAATGAGATTCCAAGAGGAAGGAGATGAAGAGTCTGGAGATGAAGATGATTCGAATATAGAGGAGGAGAAGTGATGGGACATAAGGCGATTCTTCATATTTACAGCACTTTCAACAACGTGCTTATCACCGCTACAGACCTAACCGGCGCTGAGACTGTTTGCAAGGTCTCAGGAGGCATGGTGACAAAGGGCGGCAGTGACTCTGGTGGTCAATTTGCAGCTACCAAAGCCGCTGAGAAGATCGCTGAGATGCTTACCGAGAAAGATTTCGATCAAGTCATCGTGAAGTATCGAGGTGCCGGGGGCAACAGATCAAACAGCGCTCCTGGAGCGACGGCCGCCATTAGAGCGTTAACACGTGCGGGAGTTAGAATTACAAGAATCGAAGATGTGACTCCAATGCCAACCGATGGCACCAAGAGCAAGGGTGGACGAAGGGGCAGAAGAGTTTGAATTGAGGTGAAAATATATGGTAAAAATCGAGATACTAAATGAAACAGAAGAGAAGATTCAGATTCTTCTCTCGAAAACCGACAGAAGTTTTGCCAATGCCCTTAGGAGATCCCTGATCTCTGACACACCCAAGATGGCAATAGACAGCGTCACATTCCAACTCGGTACAAAGGAGCAGGATGAGGAGATCTGGGAGACAACAGGTCCGCTTCCGGACGAGATGATTGCCCAGAGGCTTGCAATGATTCCTATTCCGACGGTACATGACAAGTTCCACTTCCAAGATGAATGCCCCAATTGCAAAGACGTTGTGGAGGAGGAAAGGGGTTGCGTTGAATGCCAGATGATTTACACNTGTGTNGTATTTGGTTCTGAAGATGGNCGATGGGTGACTGCTGGGGATATGAAGTACCTCGGNGAGGGNTCGCTGGAGATTCCAGACGAGTACAAGAGCATCCCNATTACCAAGCTCCTAAAGGGNCAGATGATAGANTTCTANGCTACTGCGATAATGGGNCGTGGCAAGGAACACACAAAGTGGTCTCCCGTCTGTGGCGTCTCATTCCANCCTCGAAGAATNGGGGTCCTGAATAACAAG
Source organism: Methanobacteriota archaeon (assembly GCA_002683155.1). GTDB lineage: Archaea > Thermoplasmatota > Poseidoniia > Poseidoniales > Thalassarchaeaceae > UBA36. Next base: position 22,315 of record NYST01000061.1, read on the forward strand.
AAGAAATCAAAGATTCTGTGGGACATGGACTTGCAAATTACAGCCAAGGACTTCGATAAAGATGGGAAGTTGAAGGACATCGACAAGGTTGCAATCCTGACTGATGAGTTGAACCACGTTGGGGAAGGAACTGAGGCGTCCAGGGAATTCGATGATGCAATAACTCTCGAAGAAATATCCGGTGAGTTCATCTTGGAATTCGAAACCGATGGCTCAATGAAGCCCAAAGTTGCATTCAAGATGGCAGTTGAAGAGTTAGCAGGAAGGTTTGGATCTCTTGAGCAGGATATCTCAGCAGCACTTTGAATCGCAATATTTCATTACCCATTCACGGGATGAGTGACTATGCCTACTGCACTCGGTAGAGGACATTGCGGTGGACATATTACCCTATTATTTACTATTGAGGATGTTCTGAACGATGCTGTTTCACAAGGTAGCAGAGGCGCTGGTATTTGCTTGACTGATGGAGTAGAAGCAATAGCGAAGGGAGAAGATGGGGAAGGAAAACTGATTGTCAGATTCCAAGATGGTGACTATGACTGCGAAATGTATGAAGATGTGCTAGAGGATTTGATAGGAGAAATTCCTGAAATTGGGTTATTTGATTGGGAATTAAACATCAGGATGTCCTTACCTGCATCACAGGGATTTGGGATGTCTGCTTCTGGTGCTATTGCATCTGCGATTTCTTTTCAGAGGGCAATAGGCATTCCAAACGAAGAATGTCTCAGGAGGTCTTTCTTGATAGCCCATATCGTTGAGAGGAAGAGGTCCAGTGGACTTGGCGATACAACTGCTCTTTCATCGGGTGGCGTCGAAAGAAGGATTTCTGCTGGCTCTCCTTTTTCTGGAAATCTTCTAGATAGGGGTCCGGGGATTTCTGAAGGCTGGACTACGGAAACGCCAGTTCTTCTAGTCTGGAAGGAGAGGACCGGGAAACATACTTCGAATTATATCGATAATCCAGATTGGAGGAATAAGATTAGCGATGCTGGAGCATCCGCAATGGAAATTATTGGAGTTGGCGATTGGGACTCACGAAGATGGTCTGATCTTATTGAACAGTCACTCATTTTTGCAAGTGATAGTGGTTTAGAGTTTGATGCTTCCAGATCAGAAATCATCGTTGCAGCTAATGAGGCGATTCGGGAATCTAGTTTTTCAGAGAGATTGTCGGCTATGCTTTGCATGTTGGGTGAGAGTGTCGTAATTGTCCCAAATGACTCTCTAGATGAAGGTAGGTGGATGAGTGAGTTATCTTCATTTTTTGAAGGAAGCGAATTCTTGACTTTCTCAAGTCGTATCGGAACTCTGAGATAGACTATCAAGACTTGGAATTCTCATGGAAGTCCTCAAGGGGTTTCAAGTCAAGAGGACTGGAGTCTAGCTTTATTGCCCCTCTGAGTCTGAGACCATCACAGAATCCGTGACGATAGACAAGGGCTCCCTGTCCGTATTCTGCGACATACCTATCTACCTGCTTCTGAGTCTTCTTCTTCGGGAACTTTAGATCTGCGCCGAAGAAGTGCTTTGCATCAATCCATGCACAAGGAACTCCATTGATTCTTACGTCATCAAGGAGTAGAAGGTCAGGAGTTATGATTGCTCTTCCTTCTTGCTTGGTCTGCTCCCTTAGAAGTTCTTCCTGACGCCGAAATCTGACACCTACTGATTCGAAATAACTGCAGAGTATTTCCTCGAATACTTCTGCAGCGCTCTGAGTCTCGGTTTGGTTCACTGAGCTTACCCGGTCCACTGACTCGGCTAGTTCGAACTGCTCTCTGTCTCTTTTGTTTAGTTTAGATGGGTTCTTGTTTAGCGTGTCCTTTATTCTGGTCTTTGTCCATCCTCGACCCGTTAGTATGGCTCTGAAAGTATTCACTGGTGGCGCATCGAACCGCTTAGAAAGAGCGATTACGCTTTCTCCTGAGTCGTACCTTCTGCTGAGTTCGTTTGACCTACGCATTAGTTTCGAGTGAGAATATACGCTCTTTTCCTGGTTTAGTGCTGCCCTCAGAGAAAGAGCCTGTTCCAAGGTTATTGGCATTCCATCAAGTTTTGCTGCGATCTCCTGGACCCTTTCTTCGGGGAGGAAACCAAACTCACCCGGTATGCAGGCAATCTTGCCTGCCCGATTTTGAACTTCCTTGGTGACAGCTTTGGTTTTCCACTTGATTTTCACTTTCTCTGGTGGTGGATTGATTTCTTCTGGTATTCCCATCGGTCGTGGACTAGCGGTAAACCTCGCAAGGGCCCTTTCGATCTCCTCCGATTTGGCGCCTCTACCGTTTTCCTTCGGAGGGTTGTTTTCCTTCCTTGGATGTCGGCGACGCCGTCGACGCCCGCGACGTCGCTTGGCACTCTCTTCTTCACTCAATGTTCATGCCAAATGTAGGAGCCCCATGAACCCACCGAGTGAAAGGCTACTTCCTCATCCGAGCATAGACGTCATAGAAGAAGTCTCGAATTGGCCATGGAATCAGTGCTATCCCCGTAGCCAGAGGCCATGGAAATCTGAGTTTTCGACACACTCTCCAGATTGCCGCACTCTTGGAAAACCACCTCTCCCCAGAGATTAGGAAAATCGAGTCGAGACCATGAAGTCGCTTTGGGATAGTTGCCAGTATTTCTAATCCATCGGGACTATTCTGCCCGATTAGGGCAATGCTAGAATCAGTATTTCTCCTTCTGATAAATTCAGCCCATCTATTGCATTTGTTGCATTGATCGTCGAAAAGGACGATATCAGATTTTCTCGAAGACATACTTCACCTAGACAAACGCTATTCCGGGTTCTAAGGGGAATGAAATCCTGGCCTTTCCTCCGACATCTTCGGCTTCTCCGGCAATAAATACCTCGACTGTATCAACGCCCAAGGAAGTTGCAATGAAATCCGAGTTGTCCTTGATTACTTCGACCTCGTTAACACGAGCAGAAATTAGTTCCCTCTCCCCCTCTAACCAAGTATGAATTCTTCCTCTAGTCTTCTTTCCCCCGATGGTGATGGAATTCCAAGCCTGGAAGACTTCCCCTCTGGTTGATTCGTCCTTGAATGCCTCTAGAGACTTTACGTGAGACTGCCCCTTTTCTTTGAAGTCAAACCCTCTTTGGTGGAGACTGATTGCCTCTGATGCTAGATCTCTTTTCCATTCTGGGGAAATCTGAATAACCACCTTGGTGATTTCAGCCTCAGAGTGCCTTTCGGCAAGGGTTCTGAGATTCCTACCACTCGAGAGAATTTCTTTGATGTAATTCTCAAGTGCCAGTACTCGGACATCGCTCGGATTTGCGTCAAGAATGGGCATGACGAACTTCGCGATGATTTCCTCGTGACCTATTTTCTTCCAGAATTCCTCAGCAATATGAGGGGTCGCTGGAGCAATCATGGGAATCCATTCTTGAAGAAACCTCATTGCAGTGACTCGATCACGCCCTCCTCTACGGAGATACCAATTCCAATCGGATAGCATCTCGAAGTGACTAATCATGACTCCCTCACGAAGGCTAACTTCAGACATCGCCTCAACCCACTTCTTCTGATTAGCCCTCATCCTGGCCATTAGCCAATCATCAATATCTGAAGGGGAATCTGATAATTCTAGAGCTGCATCAACTGCATCAATTAGAGAGAACATCTGACGATGGTTTGCTTCAAGTGCGCTGTCTGACCAATCCATTCCCGCCTCTGGATTTGCTCCAAACAGAATGAATAGTCTGACTGTATCGGCTCCGAATCTGGAAACCATCTCCTCTGGGCTGACTGTGTTACCTAGTGACTTGCTCATCTTTGCTGAACGAGTGGATAGTTTCTTTCCACAAGAGGGGCAATCCAGATCAAAGTTGTCAACATGATACTCCGTGTTGCAATCAACGCAGTAAGGTGCTGGTGCGTTGAGCATTCCCTGGCATACTAGCCTACCGAAGGGTTCTCCAACTTCATTCATCCCGGAATCTCTAGTGAATTTTGTAAAAAATCGAGCATATAGAAGGTGCATGACTGCATGCTCGATACCCCCAATGTAGAGATCTACTCCATCGCCCATCCAGTAGTCCACTGCTTCACGATCGAATGGAGAAGTCTCGTTGTTTGCATCACAAAACCTCATGAAATACCATGAAGAATCATAGAAGGTATCCATTGTGTCCGTCTCTCTTTTTGCATCCTTTCCACAGGAAGGACATTTGGTCAGAACAAAGGAGTCATGCGATTCCAGTGGGTTGCCGCTCTGTTCCTCGGTAAAGACAACGTCTAGTGGGAGTTCTACTGGGAGGTCTTCCCTGGGGACTGGAACGACCCCGCAGGAGTCGCAATGAATCATCGGAATTGGGGTCCCCCAGAACCTCTGTCTACTCAGAAGCCAATCCTTTAGTCGATACTCCACAGTCCCATGGCCGGATTTCTTCTCCTCAAGAGCAGATATTACGGCATCCTTCGCATTGTCTCCAGAAAGTCCGTCGAACCCCTGAACTGATGAGTTGACCATTTGTCCATACCCCTCAAAGGCATGGGTAAGTTCCTGACTAGGTGCTGAATCTTCTTTTTCTAGAAGGACTTGCCTGATCTCCAGATTATATCTTTTGGCAAAATCGAAGTCTCTCTGATCATGTCCGGGGACGGCCATTACCGCCCCAGTACCATACGAGGATACTACGAAGTTCCCGGCATAAATTGGGATCTTTTCGTCATTAATTGGGTTTATTGCATTCCTACCCAGGAAAACTCCCTTCTTTTCCTTCAGCATGTTGATTCTCTCAAATTCCGACATCCTTGCACATTCTTCCCTAAGGTCTCTCCATCCTTGTTCCCATTCAGTTCCCAGACACAACTCCTCGCAAAGCGGATGCTCGGGCGATAGTGTAACGAAGGTAGCGCCAAAAATTGTATCGGGCCTAGTGGTAAAGACTCCTATGAGTGAGTCGGAACCATCGATTGCGAAGTCAATGTGCGCCCCATGTGAACGGCCGATCCAGTTTCTCTGCATCGCCTTGACATTCTCTGGGAATGTGATGTTGTCCAGTTCATCGAGTAACTCATCCGAGTATTCCGTCATTCTTACGAACCACTGGGCCATGTCTCTCTGAACTACTTCCAAGCCACACCTCCAGCATCTGTTATTCTTGACCTGCTCGTTTGCCAGAACAGTGTCGCAGTCCACGCACCAATTTACTGGTGCCATTCTTCTTTCAACTAGGCCCTTTTCGTTTAGAGTGAGAAACATCTCCTGGTTCCAGCGATAGTATTCGACATCGGAAGTAGCTAGGAAACGTCGCCAATCGTACGAGTATCCCATCCTCTCCTGATCGGAACGTATGCTTGAGATATTGCTGTGGGTGACTTCATTTGGGTGGCCGCCCGCCTTCTTGGCAGCGTTCTCAGCGGGCATTCCAAACGAGTCGTAGCCCATTGGATAGAGTACATTCTTCCCCATTAATCTGTGAAAGCGAGCCATTGCATCTCCGATTGAGTAGTTTCTAACGTGCCCCATATGCATGTGGCCAGAGGGGTATGGGAACATCTCGAGGCAGTAGAATTTCGGCTTTGACTCGTCTATTTCAGCCTGAAATACCCCTTCATCGGACCATGCCTTCTGCCAACGCGATTCTAGCTCCTGTGGGTCGTATGCCATTTACTCAAACACGGCGCTGAGTACTGCTTGTATATGCATTACGACTTTGATTGATGCCCGACTCGGAGAAGATATGCTGTCAGACGGAGAGTTCCATTCTGCAATTTGGGAAGACGGGGTTGAGGTGTGGGTCACTCAGATGGGTTCACTGATGAATATGAATACGGCCTTTGTAGACAGGGCAAACGGGGTTGTTGCAATCATCGATCCATACGATGCAAAGAAATGGATTGCGAAACTAGAGCAAGAGGGACTGGAGCCAACTCACCTACTCTACACGCACACTCATAGAGATCACGCGGCGGGTTATCCTGGTATGATCAAGAGATTCCCCAATATGGAAGTCTTGGGCCATGAGGATGCCAGGGTTCCAAACTTACTGGGCCATATTGTGTTCAGAAATGTAGACTTCACCGATACTTGGAGGAGTGCCCCGGGAGAAAGTATTGATTGGGTCGCAGGGTCAATTCGCCTTACTGTAACTCATTCCCCTGGGCATGCTCCCGGGCATGTTACATTCCATGGTCATGGAGTCTACCATGCTGGTGACTTGCTATTCGTAAGAAGTGCTGGGAGGGTTGATCTTCCTGGAGGGGACCCCGGAGCCCAGCAGAGGAGCCTCATAAGGGCCAAAGAAATCCTCCAAGATCTTCCTCCTGAATGGAGGCTGATTCCCGGACACAGGTATGATGACTTCAAAGGCGAGGTCCCAGATTGGATAAGCCTGGGTGATGCACTGAAGTACAACTACTTCCTTTCGAATATCACAATGGTTGACTAGTCTACCTTCTCAGAAGTCTCCTAACTAGATTGCTTTCTTCATCTAGAGATTTTGTTTCTTCATCTCTAACCTTCTTCAATGCATTGATTGGGACCCAATCATCTGGAACTAACCTCCATGGAGTCACTCTTGCCATAATTCCAAGGAGGACTTGACTTCCTGGGATCATGAAAACTCTGAGGGGAGGAACGACCAAACTCAGTGCAGCTAAATCGTCTCTAGCCTGTATTCTCTCCTTCCGGCTAACCCTTCTTCCAATTAGAATACTCGATAGTGTTGCTGAGGTTCGCTTGAAGTGTTCAGCACCAATTTTCGATGTATCCCATGCCTTCTCAATAGATTCACCCCACTTACCAGGTTCCTTTGCAACTTCCTTAATCTCATTCTGTGATTTGTCGGGAAGGCGGCGATACGCAGCGGCCGTCCCAGTCGCAACCCATGGCAACCACCTGGAAATAAATCCTACAAATTTCCTCAGTCGCCCCATGGGATCACTCGGTTTTGTCGATTCTTCGAGATGGGACCCCTTTTGTCTTCATTTCTTTCTCTACGGTTCCAGAGGGCAATGCACCATCCTGTTCTAATGCGGAAAGTGCGGCAATTACAATGCTATTTGCGTCTATTTCGAAGAAGGTCCGTAGGGCTTCTCTGGAATCTGAGCGCCCAAATCCATCGGTACCTAGAACCACGAACCGCCCTCCGACCCATTTCTGGATCATTTCAGGAACGGAGGAGATGAAATCTGAAGTGGCGATCGTAGGGGTTGCATCTCCAAAGCATTCGGAAACGTAAGGTTTCGATTGTTTACCTGGATCTAACCTCTTCTCCCTCTCATGTTGCATGCCAATTCTTCGGAGTTCCCCGTAGGACGTTACCGACCAAACTTCGGAACCCACTCCATGATCACTAGACAGGGTCGAGGCGGCCTCTCTGACAATATTCAAAATTGGTCCGGAGCCTAGCAATCTGACCTTGGGGCCACTGCCCTCAATCTCATCAACTAGATATGCGCCTCTAATTATACCGTCATCCGAACCGGCTGGCTTGGGTAACTGCTGTTGGTTCTCGTTGTATAGCATAATGTAATGGAACACATCCATATTCTCGCCCCACATTTCACTTATTCCGTGTCTAATTATTGCCGCGAGTTCGTATGCATAGGCAGGATCCCATGCTCGGCAGTGGGGAACTGCAGATGCCATCAGGAGGCTGTGTCCGTCTTGGTGCTGCAACCCTTCCCCATTGAGAGTTGTCCGACCTGCTGTTGCGCCCATTAGGAAGCCGCGAGCTCTAGCATCGGCAGCACTCCAGATTTGGTCTCCTACTCTCTGGAAACCAAACATTGAGTAGAATGTGTAGAAGGGCATTGTTGGAGAGTTGGCATGAGAATAAGAAGTGGCGCTAGAAATCCATGAGGCGATTGCGCCAGCCTCTGAAATGCCTTCTTGGAGTACCTGTCCTGATTCAGATTCCTTGTAATTCAGTAGCATTTTATGGTCCACAGGTGTGTACTTCTGGCCCTTTGAAGCAAAAATTTCGAACTCACTGAAAAGCGGATCCATGCCGAAGGTCCTACCTTCATCAGGAATGATGGGGACAACCTGGTCTCCTATCTCAGATTTCATTATGTTCCTCAGTAGTCGAACGAAAGCCATGGTAGTGGAGACCTCTTGCCCCTCTGGAGTCCCATCATCGAATGCGGCGTAGACTTCCTCTCCTGGTAGATCTACGGCGATTTTTGCAGGTCTTCTGGATGGTAGGTGGCCTCCGAGTTTTTTTCTTTGCTCAAACAAATATTCGATTTCTTCCGACTCTTCTTCCAGAACTACGAATGGATCTTCCTCCATTCTAGAGTCATCCACGTCAAGCCCAAGTACATCACGATAGGCAACTAGGTCATCGAGAGTCATCTTCTTCTTTTGGTGAGTAGAGTTTCTTCCCTCGAATGAGTCGATTCCCCACCCCTTTACGGTATGTGCAAGTATCACAGCGGGACCATTCGCCGATAGGGCTGCTTGGTAAGCAGAATATACCTTGATTGGATCGTGACCACCTCTTGTTAATTCCTCTATTTCCTTGTCAGATATCGAATTCCCCAATCCTTGGAGTGATTCACTACCAGAGAACAACTCATCTCGGAATTCACTGATTGGTAGAGTGCTGAGTCGCTGCCAGTCTCCATCTGTAATGGTCTCGATCTTTTTCAACAACTCACCATTTGAGTCTAGTTGGAACACTCTATCCCATCCAGAACCCCAGATGACCTTGATCACTGTCCAACCTGCCCCACGATACAGGCCTTCCAATTCTTGAATGATATTGGAATTCCCTCGAACTGGGCCATCTAGTCTCTGAAGGTTGCAATTGACAACGACAACCAGGTTATCCAACTGTTCCCTCCCAGCTACTGCAATTGAAGCAATTGCCTCTGGTTCATCCATCTCCCCATCTCCCAGAAATGCAAAAACACGACTCTCCGAGGTGTCGGCTAGATTTCGTTGGTGAAGGTACTTCCAGAATCTGGCCTGCATTACGGCACCAAGTGGACCAAGTCCCATGGAGACTGTTGGATACTCCCAAAAATCTGGCATTAGACGAGGGTGTGGATATGAAGAAAGACCGTCTTTGAAGGCTTCCTGCCTGAAATTTGAGATTTGCTCCCTAGTTATCCTCCCCTCTAGGAAGGCTCGAGAGTATATTCCTGGACTGGCGTGACCTTGGATGTAAAGTGCGTCTCCTATCCCATTGTGTTCCTTGCCTCTGAAGATATGGTTGAATCCGACCTCATACAATGTTGAGCTCGACGCATAAGTGGAAATGTGGCCACCTATCCCATCCATCCTCCTATTTGCATCGGAGACCATTGCTGCTGCGTTCCAAAGAACGTGGTTCTGGATCTTTTTCTCTATTCTCAAATTTCCTGGATATGGTTTTTGTTGCTCTATAGAAATTGAGTTCAGATATGGGGTCCTTGTAGTTGAGACGTCGATTCCAAGAGAAGTGGCCTCTGACAGCAATTCCTGTAGTAGTAGTCGGGCTCTTGAACTTCCAGAAGAAGAGGTCAGAGTCCTCAGTGACTCAAGCCACTCATCGGTCTCTTCTGGGTCCATATCGGGGAGGTTCTGACGTGGTTTGTTTGAGGACATATCTGCACTACTGCCTCGCAGGGCAGAATCACCAGCCAAGGCGTGTTTTTTGAATGGGTCGATGTTCTAATCTGCTTAAACGGGGGATGTGTTTGGCCCGACTTCGATGAGATGGCATTCGTGAATCGTCCTAACTCCTGCTACGGTAATTGCGGAGTCCCCGGATACGTATCTCTCACCCTTCCACTTCCTGACGGTTCTAACCACGGTCTTGGAACCCGGCGCATTGTTTGGGTCTACCTTTACTTCTACAATTAGCTCTCCAACCTGGCCCAACCAACCCAAAGCCGCATCGATGCTTCTTCGAGCATACCCATGCCGCTGCTCGGAACTGCGTACCCAATAGCCCAAGTTCCAGGTTGCTCTATCAGATCTGGTCACTCTATCGAAACCAATTAGTCCAATCACATACCCATCCCACGGACGAATCATGATCCAGTGATGTAGGAGACCCGTGCGTCCCTTTCTCTCGGTATCTCCAATAAAATCCTCAATCTGAGGCTTAATTTCATTATCAGGATTTATCCATGGCATGGCTCTAATGACGTCTGGCCAAGTTTCCTCGAAAGCCTCGACTATTTCCGTGATGTGTGACTTGGATGCTGGCCTAAGCACCAAGCCTTCATCGACCCTGATAGAAGAGGTTGCCCTCCTATGCATAATCTTGGGGGGAGAGGGCCATCGCATCATTCCTGCGTATAGAGGATTGGTTATGAAGTCAGTTTCTCCTTTGCTCGAACGACGTCTGGGTCTTCTGGATTGGTTTCGTAGGCTGATTCAACCATCCTTTGTGCCTCATTATTCCTTCCAATTGACATAAGTAACTTGCCGACGGAGTAAATCAAGGAAGGCCTTTCGCCCAAATGCGGACCTACTTCGTCGAGAAGGACGGTTGTTTGGGCCTTGTTCTGCTCTTTTGCAGCCCTGAAGGCTGCTTGGAGTTGTTTGATAATTTCCGGAACGGGCCATTCGTCCTGTTGCTGCCATGGCCAGAATGATGATTTTGTCTGATTCGGGTTTTCGTTTGATTCCTGGCCTTCGAGAAGTAAGTCAGGTGCAGACGGAAGTTGAACTGGAGTTTCGATATCCGCAGGGTAATTTTCTTCGTGGATCGGTATCGCTGTAAGTCTTGGAATAGGGATTGACGGGGCTGGGGGTATTGGAATTTCAGCTTTCATTGGTGACTGCTCCTTTGCGAAGGCCACCTCGAATTCATCCACCCGTCCATCTCCATCAAAATCATCCTCTTCTATACTCTCAACTTCTCTTGTCGGGGAGCCCATTTCATTGGCCTCAATAATCTCGTAGGAATCTAGTGGTTGAGTAAAATTTGGAGTCTCGGCATTTGGTTGGATTAGCTCTATTGTTCTATTATCCAATTCCTCTTCCTCGTCGAGGGGGCTTGTTGGCACTTCGAATTTCTGAACGAATTGTGGAATATCATCTGCTGTAAGCTCGTACTCCTCTTCAATCTCTTCGGCAGGAGTCGCGAACGGATCAAAATCTGGCTTTCTATCCAATTGAACGTCATCGTCTCCTCCATATTGTGAGACTTCTACGGTTAAGTCGTCAAAGGCAAATGATGGAGGAATTGGATCATTCTCCTCTTGATCCTCTTCAATCTCGCTCATCAGCTGATCCAATAGATCTGTGGACTCGTTATCTCCGAGTCCTGAACTCTGCTGGAAAGAAGGTCGATCTATCTGATAGTAGCACCTTGTACAAACCTTGGTCCCCTCTTGGTTCGAGTGCTGGCAAGAAGGACAGGTGACTCCCTTTTGGTTGGAATTACTCCATGACTTAAATCTGTCAAATACCAATCTCGTCCCCTCAGCATTTCCTTTCGACGGTGGTGAACGTTTAATTCTCACTGGGAATGGTTTGTTTTGTTGAATCTAGGACTCATCAAGTAACCGTGATAGGTGGCAGGGTGGCACGGGCATACGTGGTCGGCTCTGATAATACAGTTCCAAGTCGTTTCAAAAGGAGCCAGGATCATCACGAGGCTTACCTTCGTTTGATTCGATGGGAGTTAGATGATGAGTTGGCAATGACTGAGGAGAGGCTAAGAAATTGGTCAGAAAAGAAGTTGGAAGCAAATGGGATTGCTCTGTTCGGACTTATTGCCAAGACCGATGGCTGGTTATTTGGTCAACAAATAATTAAGCTCCGGCAAGGAGGCGGAAAGAGCCTCGGTTCTCATCGTTTCAGACAGGGTGACATAGTGATGCTCAGTAGAGGGAGCCCATTGACTGAGAAGCCCATTGAGGCCATTGTTAGCAATAGGAGCAGGGATTCGATTAGGATTGTTCTTCCTGAGTCGCCGCAGGGTCTGCGCAAGGGGACATGGAGGATTGACCGAGGAGCAAACAGAGTTGCATTCGATAGGATGAGGGATGCACTCAACTCTATCTTCGAGGAAGATGGGAGTGCTCCTCTAAGGGAGCTGATTCTAGGTCTAGTTCATGACCCAATTGGGACTGCTTCTCTAATTCCGGAGCTTGGAGGAGTGAAGCAAAAAAGGACAACGCTGCCAAGTGATATGAATAAGGCTCAGAGAGATGCTGCAGAGAGTGCGATAAATAGGAGGCTGACGTTGATTCAAGGTCCTCCTGGTACGGGGAAGACGCACACTGCAGTTAGGATTCTAGAGAACTGGGCAATACTGGACACTGGAACTGTTCTTGCAGTAGCGGACTCAAATGTGGCAGTTGACAACCTTCTGGAGGGTTTGCTGGAGAGGGGGGTCAGGGCGGTGAGGCTGGGACAGCCTGTGAAGGTCAGAGAGAACCTGAGAAATGCCACTATGGATGCTAGGATGGAGAGTCACGAGTTGAATAGGGATCTTGTAGAGGAGATTGAGAGGAATGAGAAACTGTCTAGGAGGATTAAGGGCATGAGGGGGGGGAAGGAGAAAGGCCTGGCGCATAGGGACCTTAGCAGGGGGTGGAAGGAAGTGAAGAGGCTCGAAAGGCAGATTCGGGATGACATTCTAGATAGAGCCCAGGTTCTTTGCTGTACGTGTATTGGTTCGGGACATGAGTTACTTGATGGTCGAAGGTTTTCCCGGGTGTTGATTGATGAAGCAACCCAAGCAACGGAGCCTGCTGCATTAGTCCCCATCGTGAAAGGATCCAGGCAGGTCGTACTGGTCGGCGATCACAGGCAACTGCCGCCAACCGTCATTTCTCGAAGGGCCGAGGGTGGGGGGTTGAGTCGATCTCTTTTCGAACGCCTGGTGGATATGGGGATCAAGCCTCTACTGCTCAATACCCAATATAGGATGCATCCATCCATTTCTGAGTTTCCTAATTCTCAGTTCTACGGAGGAATGCTTGAGGATGGGGTGAATGGATCCGAAAGGGAGGCACCTCCTGGGATGCTTTGGCCTAATTGGGATGCCCCGTTAACGTTCCTTCCAGTTGATGGGGATGAGTTACTATCGCCGGATGGGGCATCTAAGGAGAATGCAGCAGAGGCATCATGGGCGGTAAAAATTCTGATGGGTTTTGTGGATGATGGTGGACTAGAACTAGCAGACATAGGGATTGTGACCCCATACGCGGGACAAGTGAGGGCGATTAGGGATATGCTGCCAGAGTCGATGCAGGGCGTCGAGGTCAGGACCGTTGACGGATACCAGGGTAGAGAGAAAGATGTGATAATATTCTCTTGCGTTAGGTCAAACTCTGATGGAAATGTCGGTTTCCTCTCTGATAGAAGAAGGCTAAACGTAGCACTAACTAGATCTAAGCGTGGTCTCGTGGTAATTGGAAATCCGGAGACACTGAGGCATGATGAGAATTGGAGAGACTGGATCGAGCATGTGAGGAATCGCAAACTTGAGGCATGGCATCTCCTGGGTACTGCATGAGGTGCATGAATGGGCGATCATGACTCTCCAATCTCAATTCATGGTGGAGGGACTCTGGCGAAAGCGATAGTGTCGCAAGAAAATGACCATTGGTCGGTTCCTGATGGTGCTATTCTGGCCTCTTGGGCAAGGAGATTTGTGGCGTTCATCATTGATGTCACAATCGTATACTCAGTACTGAATCTGTCAACAGGGAGAATGGTTGCTAACGCATTGAATGTTAGGCTATGGGCATCTTCTGATTTTCACTATTCTGTAGCATTTGCAGCTATTTTGCTTGCCAGTCACTGGCTATACTGGAGAGTAACAGGTTTGGCTTTCTCGAGATCTCTGGGGCAGAAGATGCTTGGAATCGCGGTAGTGAAGGATAACGGGGATGAGGTTACCAGCGAGATATGGGATAATCGAGCATTTGGAAAGCTCCTGTACCTAATTCCAGTATTGAACATCTATTTCGGAATCTACGAGTTGGCTAGGATTTCGCAGAGGCACACTCATCAGTCAAATCTTGATCTTCGAGTGGGGACAATTGTGGCACATTCCGCTTCTCTGCCTCCAGGAAGTAGAAGGCACATCAGATAGGTGCATGAGTATGGAAGATGCCATTGAGTGGGTAAAGTCTGGCAAATGCATTGTCTACCCCACTTCTACACTTCCTGCTCTTGGGTGCATTCCGGAAGTAAGTGCTCTAGATGCTTTGTTTGAGATCAAGGGAAGGCCTAGGAGCGCACCTGTAAGTCTGGGAGTAGCCAATCTTAGTCAGGCTAGTGAGATTGTTGAAGTCACAGATGATGTATACGAAATTCTAGAGGATTTTCCGAAGGGTTCCCTAACGATTGTCCTCAAACCAAAAGACGAGTTGGACATACGCCTAGGTTCCAAGGGCGTTGCTGTTCGTGTTGTGTCTGATCCAAGAGCTAGGGAACTCCTCCTAAAGACCGGTCCATTGACGGCCACGAGTGCAAATAAGACCGGTGAAGATCCCCTGTTGGATTGTATTGCGGCCGCTGATTCCCTTTGTACCTCGGAACACGATGTTTTGGGGGTTGATGGGGGATGTGATGGAGGTCTGCCCAGTACGTTGATAGCATGGCATACGGTCTGCGATTCGCCTGAGTCGCAGAGTATAGAGGTAGTAAGGGAAGGAAAGGTCAGTACCGAGGAAGTATTAGCATGGTGGAAGAGGAGGATCTGAAGCAATGGAGAGACGCAGGCCACGTTGCTAGAAGGACCCTGGAAGGAATCAAGGGCGAGATTGTTGCTGGTAAGCAATGGTCAGAAGTAATAGATTCAGCTGAGAGATTCATCAGAAGGCATGGTGGCAAGGCGGCATTCCCAGTCACAATCTCAGTTAATGATATGGCTGCCCACTATACATCGAATACCGAATTGACCCCACCCGATGGTTTTGAGGGAGAGATGGTCTTCCAGAATGGTGATCTTGTCAAGCTCGATGTTGGAGTTCACATCAAAGGAGCATTGGGTGACAATGCCATGACCATTGAGGTCGGAAATGGAGGGAATCACACCGAGCAAATTAGGGCTGCGAAAGAAGCCAGAGACGCGGCGATAGAGAAGATGCACCCGGGCACCCCATGGCACGTTATTGGAGAGGCTGCTCAACAAGTATCTGTTGACGCTGGTTTTGAGCCAATCAGAAATCTAAGTGGTCACAAGATGGAGCGGTGGAACCTACACTCCGGGGTATCGATACCGATGTATGCATGTGGTCCGAATAACCCCGCATACAAAGGAGAGGTAGAGGTCGGCGGAGTGTATGCTGTAGAGCCATTCAACACCACTGGGAAGACCGGGATGATCGAAAACGTACCTCCTGCTGATTCGTCGAACATTCTTCGAGTAACAGGGGATGTTAGGATCAGAAAAGCGTTATCGAAGGGGAAATTGAAGCCTCTTGGTGCAACCATGGCGAGGTATATCGAAGAGCGATATAGCACTCTTCCATTCGCAGAAAGGTGGGCATTCCCACTTCTGAGCAAGCCGTTCCCGGAAGAGGACGATGAATCATTGAAGAGGAAATGGAAGGCCCTTGTGAAGAAGTTGACATCGATTAGGTTCCTTGAGGTCTACAGTGCTCTAAGAGACGTCGATGGAGGTAATGTTGGACAATTCGAGCATACTGTTTTCATTACCGAAGGAGGAGCAGAGGTTCTCACTGTAGAGTAATCTCCCAATAAAAGTAAAGATTAGTAAAATCTGCAATTTTCTCACAACGATTAACTATTGTCGCCTTTCTGCCCCCACTGTACAGGACGAAAGGTTCTCGCTGAGTGCATCCCATCCCCTCGCATTTATCTCTCTCCTGTACACCTTACTGAGTCAGCCGGATGGCTCTATTCGGCCGCATCTCTGGTGGATTCGGCAGTGCCGAACACGGTTACGGCAATTATTGCCGCGAATATCAGTGACATACCTCCAATCTGCTGAACTGATGGCTTCTCAGAAAGAATGATGACACCCCATAGAATTGTAAGAACCGGTTGGAGAAGGATGGCGAATGAGGTATGGGCGGCTGGAAGCCTGGGTAGGGCATGTGTGATGGCTATCCAACCAACTACCTGGCAAGAGGCAGCGAGCAGGACGATCCAACCATGTCCTGGCCATGTGAACGTGAAGTCAATGGGTTCAATGTCAAGTCTGGAGAGGGGAATTATTCCGACAATGAGAAGTCCCGTTGCTGCTCCAGCGGTAGCATCCAATTGAAGATTTACTGACGGTGCTCGGATTCTATTTGAGAATCTGTAGAGGATGAGGAATGAGGAGTAGAATATCGCTGCAACTATCCCTCCTACAACACCCTTTATTGGATCGTCTCCGTATGGTTCATCATCCCAAATTCCTGAAATTAATAATAGGCCCAGCATTACCATTGGTAGAGCTAGAAGTATCATTCGATTCGGCCTTTCTCCGAACATCCACCAACTGGCCAGAGTTACGATAATAACCTGAGAGTTGCCAATCAAAGTTGCGATTCCACTGCCAATGTAGTCTATTGCACTGTGATATCCAGCGAAGTCTATTGCCAGAAGCAAACCAGCAGAATAGGCAAGCATCCTATGCTTTCTCTCCCTCTGGTCGTCCTGATTCAAGTACCAGACGAGGAATATCAGGATTGGTAGAGCGTATAGCATACGGAAGAACGCTCCTGTGATGGGGCTGGTGTCGGATTGAATATACAACAACGGTGCGAAAGAGAGTAGCATAGCTCCGAACAGCGCGATTAGCATGATTCGCCGGTCATCGGCCGGCTCAGACATCCAATCCCTCACTCTGGAGCAAGGATCTTCTGGAGATCTCCAGACTGATACATCTCTAGAACTATGTCTGAACCCCCAATCAGTTCTCCGTTGATAAATACCTGAGGAATGGTTGGGAAGTCTGACCACTCCTTCAAAGCGGGTCTGGCTCTCGGATCAAGTAGGACATTTACACAAGCAAATGTCTCCATACCTAGTTCTGCGATTACAGAACTGAGGACTTGGGCACCTCTTGCGGAGAATCCGCACTGAGGCTGTTCTGGTGTGCCCTTCATAAAAATCACAATTTTATTATCGTCAACAACTTGTTGCAGTTCTTCTGGTGTCCAATCAAAGCTCATCTCAATCACTCCTTCCTTGGTCTGCGGATATGCACCCCATAGAACTCGTGCTCTTGACCGTGTGGGTCGAAAGCAGTTTGGGTGGAGGCTTCTGCTTGCTCCGGAGTCATGCACTTCAGGTCAAGAGCATGGACGGTGTTGTTGGAAATGTACTCCTTGAAGTGATTCAGTATTGGTTTCTGTCTCTGCAGTGGCAAAACGCCCTCATAGCTTTCAGATATCACTCTCACATGGAAGTGATCGCCGGACCCATGCAAATCGGTAGGTTCGACGATTGCATCGGGAACGACCTTGAGAATCTCTTGCCTCATCCACTCGACCGTCACCATGGATTCCTGAAGAAGTGCCTCGGATATAAATTAGATTTCCAGAGAGTTGGTAATGGAAACTAGGTTCTCGGCGATTGTTGATTTTTCATTGATTAGTCCTGAGCCGACTACAGCGATATCAACGCCCCATTCTGCTACCATTGCCGCATTGTGATCTTTTATCCCACCGTCGATCATGAGTTTTGTCTCTCTGCCACCGTTTTCAATCTGAGAGTCGATAGCCTCGCGGAGCGCTCTTACCTTCCCCTCTACTTCGGGAATGAATGATTGTCCTCCCTTTCCAGGGACAACTGACATTACCAGAACCAAATCAAGTTCAGATAGGAATGGGAGAAGCCCGTCAATTGGGGTGTCGGGATTAATCACACATCCAGATTGGACTCCTGAGCCGTGCAATTCAGAAATTAGTTTTGGAAAGTCGTCGACCGCCTCTATGTGTGCAATCACCAAATCGGCTCCAGCATTCGCGTATTGTTCCCATGTCTCTTCGGCATTTGTTACCATCAGATGACAATCGATGAACACATCGGAGCCAACTCTTTCTCGAATAGACTTGATCAATGCAGGTCCAAAGGTGATTGTCCGATTGACGACCCAATTTCCATCCATGACGTCCATGTGCAGCCAACCAATTCCAGCATCGAGTGCCTCGTCGATGGTCTCGCCTAACCTGCAGAAGTCTGCCGTTAGTATGCTGGGTGTAATTTTCATGCTTTTATCATCGATTGGGAGGGGGTCTCGGTTCTCAATCCCTTCTAATCTGAGCTAACCAATAACACACATGTTGATAGGATGGGAAACTATCCATGGGGTTAGGTGGAATAATGGGCAAGGTTGTCGATACTGGTGACACGGACTTTGATGTAACAACAAAGAGCGATGAATGGGTGCTAGCGGATTTCTGGGCGCCGTGGTGTGGGCCATGCAGAATGGTTGCCCCAGTATTATCTCAGATTGCCGAAGAAAGAGAAATCACGATTGCAAAGGTGAATACCGACGTCAACCCCCTCACTTCGGGAAGATTTGGCATCAGGGGCATTCCAGCATTGATACTATTCAAGAACGGCGAGGTGATTGATAGGATGACAGGGGCGATGCCGAAGCAGAGTATGGATTCGTGGCTAGACAGGCATATGTCCTAGTCCACTGAATTGTTCAGTTTTCTCAGTCTCTCTTCGAATGGCTTGCCTACATCTCTCAGTAGTCTTGATCTGAGGGCCTCGTGCAACCACATCCCTTCTTCCAATTCGAGCATTAGTCCTCTCTCGATTAATTGCACTGGGGGAGTCCCATCGATTTCTGCGGCCATTGCCAGTTTTTCCCAGGGGACCGGTCGTTCTGAGGTTGCTAGGACTGAGAGTATCTCCCTATGCTCGTCGGGAAGGACATTAAGAATTTCCTCGTCCAAAAATCTGAGCCAGTCCTCGTGCAGAGTCTGCCCATACATTTCCAGTAATTCTACTGCGAGGGGGTGCCCTCCAGTAACTCTGTGAATATCTGACGCCATGGCATTTTCTGGGACTTGTATCATGTCTATCCAAGCTTCAATTTCTTCTTGCGAGAGACCTGATAGGGCCAATTCGGAAACTCTGTCGAGCGTGTGTACGTGTCTTCTATCATAGAATGCTAGACTTGTTCTAGAAATCATCAGTAGCCTTAGTCTGGTTTTCTCAGCTGTCTGAAGAAGAGCTCCGAAGAGGTGGTCGCCACTGGTTCCGATATTGTGAACATCATCTAGAACCACAAGAATTTCATCTGACTGGTCTTCACCTTCGATGTCGTTTATGCTATTCTTCTCATCCAACAGATGTGCTGTTAGCCTCCTCCTGAATGCATCTATTTCCAATCTTGCTGCAGGCTTGTAAGGAAGAGTCTCCAAGATACTGTAAGGATCTTCGGATTCGTCCGTGATCCCAACTCGATGAAGTATGCTTGTCGCTATTCCTAATGGTGAGTCCCAAGGCTGACAGGGATAGTACATGGTATTGAGATTGGGTTTGTCGGCCATCATCCCTGAAATCCAATGGGATGCTAGTGTTGTCTTTCCACAACCGGCTATTCCAGAGATAACTAAAAGTGGTTTTTCGGAATTAAACCACTTGTCCAGTTCTGTCAACTCGTCCTTCCTTCCATGCACTTTGCGTGTCTTTGGAGGATCCGTATGGTATGTGGAATGAGCCCCAGTTAGAACAGAATTTCGGCTCGTTAGTGGTTTTTCCTCGTTTTTCCTAACTAATGCACCGAATCGGATGTCTCCAAAATTCAGGACTCCTTCGTGTTGGGCGTGCATTAGGATTTGAAGCAGGCTGAGTCCAGCGTGCAGCTTATTTGCAGCCTCATCGGCCCTGATTTCCAAAACGTTGCCATCCTTCGAACGTATGAGAATATTAAGGGAACGCAGTTCAGAAATTCTCTCTCTCGCTAGTTCTCTACCATCGTCTGTTAATTGCCATGTTTTTTGCCTACGAGTTTCTCCTCTTACTGATCTACTGTGCTGGGAGATGTACCCGTGAGAAATAAGTTGTCTCATCGCCCTTGAGACATTGGGAGGGTGCAACGCGCAAGACTCTGCGATTCCAGAACGAGTTACTTCGGATGTTACCGTATAGTGATCGGCTTGGAAGTCTTGTTCCCAAAGATGGAGGACTATTCTATCAGAAACGGGCACATTGGGACGAGGATCATTGCGTGCCACGGAATTAACGGTGGAGGATTAGAGCATCAAGGTTAGGGACTGAGGGAAGTTTGGTTTTGATGGTGAAATTAGATTTCCTAATCCTTCAGCATCATCCTTAATTCTTCGACTGAACGCTGTTCATCGAAGTACACGACTTCCAGAGAATCATAAAGTTCAGTATCGCCAATTTTCTCAACTAATGGTAAGATCTTTCGATATGTCTCAACTGCTTTCTTTTCTGTTTCATAGGCTTCAGCAAGCATCTCCTTGTAGTTGGAGGTGTGGACGATGGGCGTGTCATCACGCTCTGTGATTGCCGTTCCGTCTAGTTTTACAATGGCGGAACGAACAGTTGCAGCATGAGTGACCGATTCTGTAACCTCATTGTTGAAATGGGCAGTTAGATGAAGCCTATGTATCCCAGAAACATATGCAGAGTAATGTGCGTACAATGCTATTGCTCTGAGTTCCCATGCAAGTGCTTGATTGAGAGCATTGAGTAGATGTTTCTCGGACATGACTTCTTCCCCATTCTTTGAATGGGGCCGGGTCATTTCAACACTCCCTACGAATGGTATCCCATGTTAGCCGGAACATATGTGTCTTGGACCTCTTTCGAAGGAGCATGGGTGCATACGAAGAACTGCTGATGAGGCTGAAGGATATTGACTTGATTGGGCAGATTGGGAGTCTTCTGAGCTGGGACCAGGAGGTAATGATGCCTCCAAAGGCAGCACTATTGAGAGCAGAGCAGATTGCATGGGTGTCAAAGACCGCCCATGAGAGGCTAACCGACTCAGAGATTGGAGGATTGTTAGAACGTCTCGAGTCGAATGACGAACTTAGTGATGTTCAGGAAGCGAATATTAGGCTCGCGAGAGAGACTTACGACAGGGCAACAAGGTTGCCAACCGAATTTGTTGAAGAGATGGCTAAACATAGGTCGAAATCTCTAGTTTCTTGGACCGAAGCTCGTGAAAATGATGATTTCTCCATTTTTCGAGATGATCTTGAGTTATCGATAGAGCACGCACGGAAGAAGGCGGATTTCTATGGTTACAAGAGTCTGCGATATGATGCTCTCCTTGATTTGTATGAAAGCGGACTTACCGTAGAAAGGTTGGACCCACTATTCTCTGGACTCAGAGACAATGTCGC
>NYST01000004.1 GCA_002683155.1 Methanobacteriota archaeon
TCCACAGGCTTGACATTCTCTTCTATCGATACTTCGGGTGTTTCTTCTGCCCGCCCAAGAGCCCTTGAAAAGGCCTTGAGAATCCAAACTCTGTAAGCCTCTGTGTCAAACTCGGAGTAATGACCGCGAGCCTGCAGCATCCCTGAAATGAGGTCATCCGGAACTCCAGAATCTCTCAAGCCATCCTCACTTAATTCCGCACCTTGTGATGAAGCATATGCTTCCAATCTCCTCAGGGTGGCGTCAGCAGCCTCTACCATCCATGACTTGTAAGACTCGAGATCTATTTCGGCGAAACTCTCGGCTCTTATGGAAGTGAAAATTCCACCATCTTCGGACTCGTTTGACTTTTGTCTACCTACTATTGAAACTAGAATCGAGTCGCCTGTTTCGAATCTAGCGAGCAACTCTTCAGCATCAGGGTGAAGCTCGGGTTGGAATGGAGCCACATCGAAGTAATGGGTGCCCGAGGGGTCTCGAACCTGTCCCCTGTAGAATGGCCCTGAGTCACCATCTCTTCTTTCCATTCTCTCTAGCCCCCCGCAGATCAGACATCGATTCACCTTGGCGCCTAATTTGGTGATTACAAAACTAGGATCATATTCCCCGACTCCCTTCTCAATCAATGAAGACTCTGAGTATTCCTGTGCAAAAATACGAATTGCACTCTGCCTCACTCTCCGGCTTCCTGTTCCTGAAATCACAGAATCACCTCCCACTTTTTCATCACAATTTCCGCTTCTTCAGCAGGTTTAGGTTCCAATATCACTATTTTATCCGCAAACAACATAGCACCCTGTCCGTCCACTGCGCACCTACCATGTACTGCTATTTTTCTCGCTAGGACTCGCCTTCTTAGATTGGAAATGAACGACTCTTTACCTATGCTCGAAATCTCACTCTTGATTTCATTCATGCTCATGCCCAGAAAATCCTCAGATGGCTCCTTTCCGAGGAATAAGTTTGCATTCGAAACGCCGTTATCCAATACAAATCGGAGGCGCAGATCTTCTTCTCCTATCTGGGCCCCGTGCTCCGAGCAAGAACCATCTCTCAGCATTCTCCTACATTCGGGGCACCTCTCGATTATTCCCGAACCGCTATTTATGGCAACAATGGTTCCCTCAGTCGAAATCCCTCTTCGAGAACCTCCTCGAGTAATTTCTGTCAGATCAACCTCTACCCAGTGATTATCCGGATCTATCTTTTCCCATGGTGCGTCTGCAAGACTCGAGACCTGTTCTAAATCATCAATTACCAAATCTGGAGAGCCCTGCCAGAACTGTACCCTTCCACCAACAATCCTGATTGATTCTCCAGGTTTTGGATCAAAATCACACCAAGCGGTGAGCCTGCACCTCCCTGTTGGGTCCATTACATCGCCACTTCTTACAACCTTGGAAACGCCATCTTGGGACTCGAAAGTCCTCTTAGCCCAATTCTCGACCTGCAAGGTTATCTCTACGTCCCTCATTCCATTCCTCAGTTCGGAGATACTAACCTTATCTGACTCGGACAATTTGGCAATATCAGGGAACGAAGTATCGTGATAAGCCTCTATTACGGTCCCATCATTAATTTGAATTTCTGGGGTTTCACGAAATTTCCTCACCGAGGCCCCTACGATCTTAACCAAAGACCCTTCTTCATGCTCGAACTCCTTCCAGGAAAGGAAACCCATGCTGCCAGTGTCGTCAGCAATCTTGCCTCTAACGATCGGAATCTCCCCACTGCCGTCTTTCCTTACGATTACATCGGGCTTTGCAGACATTACCCTGCCAACTAAATTAACGAAGCCTTCTATTTCAGATGCTCTTGCAATAGTAAGCGGGTCGTTGCCAGTGGGGGGTGCAGCCCCTCCGCCCTCCTTCACAACCGTGACTCTAGTCGTTCGATTGATGTTCAGGGACCTCTTTCCATTCCATTCGTTTACGGAGACCCCTTCTAGCCTTACAATAGAGCCAGGAATCATCGACTCACCTTTGTTGCCCCAGTCTTTGTAGTCCCATCGAACTCGCTCAGATGTGGCTTCATGTGGGTTATCTTCTATCCATCCGAAAGCAATTTGCTTCTCTTCGCCTCTGACCATTTGAGTCCTCGGCGTATAGGAAACTACTGCCACTTCGATTGTAACATTCTTGTCTTCGGGTTCTAATTCTGAGAATCTCCCAACCTTCTTCTCTTCACGAACAGGGGTCTGGGAGGTGGTAGTTGCTTCAACACCTGTGGAGACTTGGAACTTCCTAATTACGGACCTCAATGCGTCTTCAGGTGGGATGAGGAAGTCTTCCTCATACCTAGCAAACTCCTTCCCAATCTCATCTTCTTCGGCATCTGGGCACTCTTGCTTTACTACTGCTATCTGGTTTGCATACTTCGTCTGGTCACTCATGTCAATCACCCGGTCAGAGATTGGGTGACGAGACTATTTCAACCAACAATTCATTTGGCGAAAGATGCACCTGAAACGTCGTTACTTGGGAAACGATTGTCAGTGCGTGTTGGGGAAGACTCGGCACCTCATTACCTCCGGAGATATCCGTTCGAATCGACGGTCTTTGAACGTGCCCATTGCATTAGTGCCATACCGACGGCGTTTTCTCTGAATGCCGCTACGGAATGCCAATGGGGGATTCCGACGTGTGCTATTTTGGTGTTTTGACAGCCTCAGACAGAGCTAGTTCGGGAGAGTACGATGATCTAAGTGGGCCAGCCATCGAATCATTCCTCGAAGATGCCGTGACCTCGCAGTGGAAAGTAATTAGGAGAATTGTAGCAGATGAAAAAGAGTCCATAGAGGGGGCAATCGTTGATCTAATCGACAACTTGGGGTGTTCGGTCGTTGTTACCACGGGAGGGACAGGTCCATCCCTTAGGGACGTAACGCCGGAGGCGACAGAGTCCGTATGCGATAGGATGATGCCCGGTTTCGGAGAGCAGATGCGTGCCGTTTCGATGAAATACGTGCCCACTGCAATGCTCTCAAGACAGACTGCTGGAATTAGAGGCTCTTCATTGGTGATCAATCTTCCAGGATCGCCGAGATCAATAAGGGAGATTTTGGATTCGGTTTTTGCAGCAGTCCCTTATTGTGTCGACCTGATAGGTGGACCCTATATCACAACCGATCCCAATGTAGTGGAATCTTTCCGCCCCCCTCATGCTCGACGCGAATGATTCATCCGAGGAACTGGTTTCGGAGGGCTATGGCGAAGATGAAGACGGATGTCGGAAGTACCGACAGAGCAAATGATGAGATCAGGAAAATTGAGGTCAAGTTAGACTTCACCCCCAACGCCCTAGCCTCCATCCTTTACCACCAGGGAGACACACAGGTGCTAGTTTGCGTAACCAAGGCTCCATCACTACCTAGGTGGTTCCCCAGGGATTCCGATAGGGGCTGGGTTCATGCCGAGTACTCCCTATTGCCCGGTTCAACAGACACTAGATTCCGTAGGGAAAGAAGCGGCGCTAAGGGCAGGACAATGGAGATTGAGAGGTTGGTCGCAA
The DNA here is from genome assembly GCA_002683155.1 of Methanobacteriota archaeon. Lineage (GTDB taxonomy): Archaea > Thermoplasmatota > Poseidoniia > Poseidoniales > Thalassarchaeaceae > UBA36. The sequence continues at coordinate 3,511 of NYST01000004.1, forward strand.
GGTCCCTTAGGGGTGCCGTGGACCTTGAGCAACTGGGTCCAGTAGCACTAACCGTCGATTGTGATATTCTGAATGCCGATGGGGGAACTAGATGCGCATCGATAACTGCGGCTAATATCGCACTCAGACTTGCAGTGAGGCGCCTTATCGATTCTGGCGAGTGCCTCCCAAAGGAGAAGAGGCTGACTAGGGAGGAAATTAGGAAGGGCGCAGAGAAGGAAACACTAACTCAGGAAGAGAAGGACTCCCACGAGATGTCCGTTATGCCTAATGATGTGGCTGCAATCAGTGTGGGAGTGGTCGGCGGACAGATCTGGACAGACCTCGACTACATCCTCGACAGTAACGCGGATGTGGACATGAACGTGGTAATGACAAGTGCAGGTGAGTTCGTAGAGGTTCAAGGAACAGGGGAAGAGGCAACCTATTCCAGGGGGGACTTGAATTCTCTAATCGATGCGGCCGAGGTCGGAATTTCCAGATTGCACCAACTGCAGACTGAAGTCCTCTCAGACGCAAGTTGATGGTGGGACTGGCCGGACTTGAACCAGCGGCCTCCGCATCTTCAGTGCGGCGCTCTCCCAGCTGAGCTACAGTCCCGTAGCATCCTCGCCACCACCGTCCTGACTTCAAGCCTTCCTAGTACAGGCAGCGCAAAATCACCTTCGTTCCGGCACTAACTAGAAAGCCCACTGGACTCAAGAAGGACCATGAGCCAGAACCCAGAAAACACCGTCCTCCGTCAAGACTACGATGCATCAATCATCGGATTGTACGCATCCTTGGTCGCAGGTGGGTTAATGCTTGCCTATGCTATTTACTATGTCACTGTGGTAAACGTCAGTGATGACTTCTCATTCCTGACTCTTGGAATCATCACTGGTGCTACGGCAGTTTCCGTAATAGGGATGCACGAGTGGTTCAGGCACCAATACGGCGAGGATAGGGCGGAGAATCCGATAGAGGAGTATGGCGGGGCAATAGCAGTTCTGATGGGAGCACTATCGGCAGTTTGGCTATCCCGGTTCGCGGTTTTCTTCGCAGGGCCGGAGGAGATGGGATGGATAGAAGTCCAAGAAGGTGAGGTTTGGATGCCTGTCTGGTTGGCGGCACTGCAGACGGCCGCGATTCTTCTCGTCATGGAGGTCAGCACCCGCTCAATCCGAAGACACTCACTCGGGACACTCCCCAGGACGGTGGTCGTCCTAGCTCCATTGGCCGTAGTTTTCAGCGGAGTCAAGATATGGCTAGAATACTCCAGGGGGGAGCTGGAGGAGTTCATCACACTTTCAGTGGTGATACTGACCGGTTCCGCCATCCTATACTCACTCAGGCTGGACAGGGCCATTCTGTATCTTCTCGCCTCTGGCGCTGCAGTCGGACTTCCAATTTTCATGTCCCTTAGCGCATGGGGGGAAACCGAGCACGCCAGCCTCCTGGTGCCCGCAGTCGTACTGGTCGGCATCACGGCCACCGATCGCAGCCTCTCCAAGAGGATGGTTGAGAATGGATCGGGAGCAGTAGTGGCAGCTATACTATTCTGTCAGATTATCGCAGCAGACGGGACTCAATTTATCATCGCAGGGGAGACGATTTCTCAGCAACCATTCGGGTTGACGTTCTGGCTTTGGGTCGCACTCCTGGTGGGATGGTTCGCTCCAACTACTATGCAGAGGACGCCGGCTATGCCAGTCGGCCTGGCACTGGCACTGGCACTTCTGTCCGACGAGGCTGCCATGGTTGCATGGTTTGTTGGAGTATCCGCATTTGTCTACTTGGAAACACGTCCCCAGGCTAGGGACTGGGTCGTTAGGGCCACATATGTAGCAATGGTTGTCTCATGGACAGTTTCCTCGTTCATCGGAGCCAACGAGGAGGGCAATATTCTCGAAGTAGGGGGCTTCACTTTGAGCGTCATAGACGGCCTCTCGCTAGTCTTGTTCCCTGCTGTTCTTGCACTGGGAATCTGGGCCCAAATCAGAGGTAGACTGAGGTTCTATGAGGGCCCCTCAGTTCTCCTTGTTCTGGCATCATTGAATGCCGGCCTAATCGAGGAGGCACACTCGCTATTTGCAGTGATAATTTCAGTCTCTGCACTCTACCAGTTGCACTCCCTATTGAGGGCCAGATCCGAAGAATCAGTTGAAAATGTACTGGACTGGGGTACTTCTTTCGGGTCTCAAATATTGATCGTCTCCCCGATTGTTTTCTCTGTTTTATTCTCCTCCATTGGAATACATCAGGATGATTTCGTTGCAAGGGCACTCCCTATAGCTGCAGCAATTGGAATCTTCGCAATTTGCCATAGGTCACGGATTGATGATGAGAGCCTTTCATTGAGGCCAGAGATGGCCGCTATCCTCATCCTGCTACTAGTTTTCTTGCTCTCCAACATTGGTTCATCAGAGTTCGAAGTCTCGCAAACTGTGACTGTCCGTCTGACACTGTTGTACACCGCTCTTTCCGTCGCACTACTTACACTGGAAGGGGGAGCAGTATTCCGAACCACTCCCTTCGAGAGGCTAGTAGGGATTTCATATCTCGCAATAGTCTCTCTGATTTCTGCTGTGATTCTTTCCGAAAATGAAGCCGATATCATAGCAAGTCTTTCTAGGGACATCTTCATTATTTCTGCACCCGTCTTAGTAAACTTCCGCCTCAAGACGCTATTGGACCTATCTCAGGAAGCACGAAATTTAGGAACACTGACTCTGCTCGCACTTCTGTTAATCGGTCTGACTGACTCTTCTGGAGGCATTCTTGCAATCCCGGTTTTCGCTATCGCCGTTCAGAGGGCGGCTAAACACGTTTCCACTCCCGTGCTAGCCTCCTTGCCGTTCTTTGCAATAATTTACGCGTCAACCTTCGACTCAAACCATGATGCCAATGACATCATTTGGCATTTCCTGGCAGAACTGCCTTACTTGGGCGAGGATTCCGATCTCCTGTTCTTCGACACTCCGAGATGGGCCTCAATACTACTGTTCTCCATCCCGGCCTCAGTTGCATTCTATCTCCCCTCAGAAGGTGCCCGAGAGGATGGATCTAGATATGGTCCCGAGCAGTTCTTTGGTCCCGGATTGGCAGTTCTTCTAGGGATAGCCTTCCTGCTTCCCGATCCAAGAGCCGCTCCAATACTAATCGTAGCCTCCCTCACATACGCGGCATGGAAGTACGGAGTTGTGCCTTGGTTCTGGCTTTCCCCTCTGGCATGGTTCTGGGCATCATCAGAGCTTTTCGACTACATGGGCGACGGTTCTTTTGGAATCGACAGGGATTTCGCAAGGTTAGTCGGCGGCCTTGTCGGAATGTCCCAGTACGCCCTAGTAAGGAACGGTTTCCTCCTGGATAATGCCGTCCGAGATGCCCACATACAAGATACCAATTTCTATGACTACGTCGGAAACGCGTCCCGCTTGCAAGGATATGCGCTCCTTCTTCTCTCAGGCGGGGTTTCTGGCGCCATCCCGTTCATATCAGCACTCGTCGCTGCCGGGGACGGTCTCAAGAATGGGGTGCCGATCATACTCCACGGCTCTGTCTTCGTTCAAACTCTGACGCTTTGGCAGTGGATAGATGATGACTTCTCAATTGACCCTGAGAACTCTCTACTTTGGCCAATTGCTATTGGTCTGGCTATGTTGTACCTCTCCTGGTCAAGGAAGGACCCGTATGGCGATAATGTTAGGGAAATGATTACCCTAATACCCGAGAAATCCGTCAACGAGAAATTCGATAATGAGAAGGACTTCGGCTTGTTTGGGTCTGCATTCTTCCTCTTCGCTGTGCTTCCCTACTCCAATTACATCGATTTCGAACTTGCCTTCGGGATCTCGATAGTGATTCTCTCCCTTCACCATGTTATCGTAGGCTTCAGCCGCGACCATGGCTGGAGGAGGATGATTAGTCTCGTTGGAATGCCATCGGGACTGATATACACTGGATTTGACCAAGGCGAGCTCATCATGGTGGTAATGCTATTCTTAGCTGCGCTCACCCTCATTGGTCAGGCAGTACTCTATGCTTCACGAGGGGGTCTGGAGATTGGCAGCACTATCGAGGGAGCAACCCCATTCGTCTCCGATGTCGGTGTTTCCAATTTCCAGCCAGAAGTTCCTCCAACGGAAAAAGGGGAGAAAAGCGAATCGGCGGATTCGGAATCATCCAATACGTCGGATGTCATCGAGCCCGCTCCTAAGCGCCATGATCCAGAGCCAGTCCCGGTACGACAACCATCTCCACTATTCGCATCTGACACGGCTTCATTCGGAATCAGACTAGATCCCCCTCTTGTCTCAAACCTAAGCGCGATGATCGCAGCAAAAGATAACGTTGACTTCAACAAGTGGTCACCAGTACTCGGAATCAGTAGCAATGGAGCTATAGTTCTGAATTGGGAGAAAACCGGTAACGAGGAAGAGTGACAGATAAATCCGCGGCCATTATGCCGGGAGTCGATTACTCTTCTTCTGCGTCGCCGATCTTTCTCACGTTGACCGCATTTGGTCCCTTGGGGCTGTCCCCAACTTCAAACTCGACTAGGTCTCCCTCGCCGATCCTTCCTTCTACTTCGGTAGTATGGACGAAGAGGTCATCACCATCTTCCCGTCCAATGAAACCAAATCCTTTCACATAGTTGAACCACTTCACAGTTCCTGTCGCCATGAACCCACGCTCCCAAAACAGGTTATTGAACTAGACTGCTGATTGGGGTCAATGAAACTAGAACACGTCGTCTTCATCCGAAGACTCGTCGAATGAAATCATCCCTGTGGTTTTGCTCCCCTTTCCCTTGCTGACAGCCTTCTTTGCAGGGACCTTCTTCGCAGGAGTCTCGGAATCCTCGATCAATTGCCCTTTCCTAGCGGCAGCAGCCTCCTCCTCTCTCTTCTTCAACTCCTCTGGATCGATTCCCTGCTGGGCAGCAAGCTTTGCTCTGCGCTCATCTCTGGCTCTTATTTCCAGGAGCCTCTGCCTTGCCTTGTCATAGTGCTGTAGCATGTACATCGCATCGTGCTCGAGTAGGGGTGAATCCGAGATTATCGTGATGTCCATCCAGTCTCCTTCTTCTGCTAGGTATTCTGCGAAGGGCTCAAATTTCAAGTCTGACTTCTTTATCTGGGTATAGTGGAGTGCGTTCCCCATCCTGTGCTCAACACCGGCAAAGTGGCAATAGAAAGTGGACCCGCCGTAGGTTTCCCTTGCTTGGTCGAATAGCTCTGCATAGTCCTCACTGGTCCTCAGTCTCCCATGGCCCCGAGCATGAATGTGGCCCATATTCAAAACGGGCACGGTCCCTTCTACGTGATTGCAGACTTCCAGGACCTCCTCTACTGTGCCCCAAAGCTCCTGCCTCCCCGAGGTCTCAATTCCAACCAGAGATGGCTCCGACTCATGGACCCATGGGAAAGCGGCGTAATCCTCTTCCTCACCCTCGACTCCCCAGACCTCCCTGACCCTCTCAACAATTCCCGACATTACATTCGCAACCTGTTCGTTCGCCTCAGTTCCGGGTTCGTACTCGCCATATGGCCCGACGTGAAATGTAAGATGCCTAGCATTGATTATCTTGCCAGCCTGTAGGCTGGTCTCCATCTTCGAAAGGGTTCTGTTCCTCTCTCTTTTGTTACCTAGGAGCTCAGCATAGTAGGGTCCATGCATGTTCATCTCGAAGTCCGACTTCCATGACAAGATTCCCGCCTGCCAGTATTGATCGAAGTGCTGAGGCTGGATTGTTCGTACCGTCTGTACCTCCATCGCATCCAAACCCAAGACGGTAATGTCATCCATTCCCTCGACAATTGTGCGGCCCTTGCAAGAGAGGGGAACTCCTGCTGGCCCTAGTTTGAGTGGCATCCCTTTGGCCTCGCGGGTCCGGCCGAACGGGTGCCCCTTCAAAAGGGGTTTCAGTTGGTGGCTTCGCGGGAAGAAGGATTAGCCAGATGCGGACTCGGCCGCAGATACGATTCCAGATGCTCCAGAGCCAGATTGAGGTAGTTCGCAGAGGAAACCCGCGAGCCATCTTTCCAAACTCACTTCTTCTTCCACCTCGATGATTTCTTGCCCTAGTGAGTGAGAGACACTAGCGACCCTCTTCTCTGGGTCGAATGAGCATACTATGGGGACAAGGCTCCTGTTCCTAATTTCCCCTAGTAGCAGGCCTTCTTCGATGCCCTCCAATTCAGATAGAGCCTTCATCGCCGTAGGTCCGATAAAGAGAAGGTGAATCTGCCTTATTCGCTCAATAACTGAGCCCCATGACTCTTCAAGGCGTCCCGAGTCTTCGGGCACATCTATGACCATGGCAGTCTTGCAACCCTCCAGCTCAGCGAATGTTAGGGATGAACCCCAAGCCCACTTCATAGAACCCCCTTCAAGGGGGCAGGATGAAGACAGAACTAGCCAATGCTTCGATCCCAGAATCCCTCTCCAGTCTATAAGGCCCTGATTAAATTCTCTTATCTCGCTTCGTTCGATAATGAATTGGGCATCTGCTCCGATTTCTATTGAGCTCTTCATGACGGCCGATGCGCCATCACTCCTGTCTTGTAGGCCTAGGCCCACCATCCTCACTGGAGTTCCGGCCATGCATCTCCCTCTGTATTCTGGTGAAGAGGGTTGCCTATTCCAACTTCCACCTCAGTAGGGCGATTGCACCGCCCATTCCTTCGAGTTGCTTGCCCGCATCGTGTTCTGTCGAAGCCTGAATCACATTCCCGCTCGAGGACTCGATTGCTTCCGTAATCGGCCCCCAGGCAGACGATCCTTCATCTGTCCGAAGTAGCCCAGCCTCAATAATCAGTGTCTCCACAGCCCCCTGTGATGCTGCATCCGAGATCATTTTCCCCCCATAGGCGACAGCACCATCCATTGAGACCCTCTTCAAACCCTCCTCTATTGCTCTAACCTGCTCTACTATCGCGTGCTCCCCCAGTAGGGAGTCTGCCAGACCATCTGCTAGTACCTCGTTCGCTGCGGCCCTACCGCCAATCGAGGTCGGAGCATTGACAATCCTATTCTCAGCCCCAAGTCCCCTCAACAGTTTTTCGAAACCCTCTCTCGCCATTCCCGGTCCGCAGATGATTAACGGCATCTCATCGGGGAAGACCATTCTTGTCTCCTTGGAGACCTTATCGAAGAACTCCTTGCTAACTGTAGATGAGTCTCCTGCTCTCTTACCTCCGCCCCTCATGTTGAACTGCGACACGTCCCTAATGCCATGAGTTGCGACTTCGAAGATCAGAACCTCGTCGTTTTCCACGACAATTAGCCCGGATCGAGCTCTTCTTCCAGACTTTATCGCATCTTTGATCAGAGAAGAGTCAGCATTCGAAAGACCCCCCTCACGAGTCAGTTCGAACTCGTCCCCAGAAGAGATGACATGAGTGTGGTGGCTTCCGATGTCAATCTTTGCCTCCTTGATGACTCCATGCACTCTGAGGTTTTCCGTGAACGGTTGGAATGCGGTCTCGGAGCACTCCAGTACGATCCACATGGGTTTCCTCTCCGCACTCTTCGCCCTCCCATCCTCCTTCGTCCCTGTGGTTGAGTCCCTCCGATGCGACAGCATCCCAACCAAGCATCCAGTGCTGCAAACCTGGGATAGGACCCACAGGTCGTCCTCACTCTCAACTCTCAGTCTCAGGCCTTCGTCCAGCCTCTTGATGCGGCGCATTGCTCCATCCTCCGGCACTCTCGGTGTACTGCCGCTCTTGAAACCTTCATCGGCAATCACCAGTTGCGAGGGTCATGGTTGGACCTGGGTCATGGGGCATTGCAGGAAACCCAATTTCACACTCTCCCACACCTAGGATGTTCTCGATTGTCGGAGAATACATGGAGATGGAGGCTCACCAGATTTACGTTGAGTCNAGCAGCATAGAAGATTTCGTGGAGAAGACTTCCCGGATCAANGGGGACGTCTGGATTTCATGCACCTCGCCTCTGAAGCACTCGGCCCCATCCGGATTGGGAATCNANAGCCCAAGGGGNGTNGGTGCAGTAAACCAACTGATGAGGTCGNGNGGGTCTTGGTTCGGCACNAACACGGANGGCATNGGTTTCGTNTCCGCCTGCAGGCACATCGGCGTGGAACCNTCCGTCGCTACTCTGNGNATCAGAGGGGGCGGGTCNGCCGCCAGATCGATCGCNGCGGCNTGGTCCTCAGAAGGCGGTTCGATCATTCCAGAAACCGGTCGAAGGATACTGTCCAGCGGGCCTTGGGATGGAAAAATCCTGGAAACCGGTCAAGCTAACCTAGCAGTCGATCTAGATGCCCCTCCCGCGGGAGGGGAATCAGCAGATCTTGAGGGTGATCTACAAGTCTCAGTTTCCTATGCGGAGGGGGCATCAACCGACGAGTTCGCAGTAATGATGCTTGCAGCCCAGCACCTGCATGCATGGGAAACGCTCTTCGCCCCATCAAGGAGGGACGATCTTCCAAACCTCACGGAGTTCCTGTCTCGACTATGAATGGGCACTTTCATACGCCAAGCATGGTACTAGGGTGAATATTCCAGCTATTGATAGTGCCCATAGCATCTCCACTGGATTTTCGGTAATCCCGCCAGTCATAGTTACTTCAAATACGTATGAGCAAATTACCATGCAACCTCCTAGAAGAACTCCGAAGTGCCACGGACGGGCAGGCCCCAACTCCATCCCGGTCATGGCGGTTAGGATGAAGCCGACTATCCCAATTACAGCCATAGCAAGGGAGACTTGTGCGAGCGTTTGCTCAGTCGATTCCACCACGTATAATTGCTCTTCCTCCCCTTCACCTTCTGTGAACTCCGCATCCAAAGCTATGTCCGTGATTCCCATCATCATGAATATGAAGAATAAGGCGAAGACGATGTATAACGCTCCCATTCTATTAATCCTGGTCTCATCATCCAGTCCCAGTGATGGATCCCCCATTGCCATATCGGGGAGGTAAGCCGGAGCTCCTATCATTATGATCATGAAAAGAGCCCATATCGCATCCTCGGTCTGTCCAGTAGCGACCATCAGCATTCCCACAATTACCGGTAGTCCGAAAGTAACTGCCTTTCTTGCATTGGGGACTGATAGGAATAGTGAGATCGCCCCCGCAGCCAGTAATGCCCCAATCAAGTAATCAGCCGCCTCCACCTCAGCAACATCTTCTGGAAATATGGTCCAGTAAACAAACGTGGACATAAAACCCAGCTGAGCTAACTTCAGCAGGAACGTACTTGTAAACGCAATCTCTGGTATTTTGTACATGGCATCTTCTCCCATGACAAACACCTCCAAACTCTTCGTATATTACTGAAATCCCCAATTATAGGCTATAGGGGGATGTTTCCATGCTTCTTGGGAAAGATCGCCTCCCTCTTGGAGAGAAGGGGGCGCAAGGCCCTGACCAGGGATTTTCTTGTCTGGGACGGCTCAATTACATCGTCCAGCCAGCCATGCCTAGCAGCTACGTACGGATCCCCGAACTTCTCTCTGTACTCTTCAACCAGCTCCGCATGCCTCTCGGATCCGTCATCCGATTCGGCCAATTCTGCCCTGTGGATGATGCTCACTGCTCCCTCGGCCCCCATCACCGCCAATTCCCCTGTGGGCCATGACACGTTGTAGTCGGACCCAAGGTGCTTGCAACTCATGGCAAGGTAGGCTCCTCCATACGCCTTCCTAGTAACTACGGTGAGCTTGGGGATAGTTGCCTCTGCGTACGCGTACAGCAATTTGGCACCGTGCCTGATTATTCCTCCCCACTCTTGAACAGTACCCGGAAGGAAACCCGGAACGTCAACGAAAGTCACTATCGGGATGTTGAAGCAGTCGCAGGTCCTGATGAATCTAGCCGCTTTGACCGATGCGTCGATGTCCAAGCATCCAGCCAAGACCGAAGGTTGGTTGCCAATGACTCCAACGGGAACGCCATCTAGTCTAGAGAAACCGATAACCAAATTCTCAGCGTACGCCGGGAATAACTCCAGGAATCGACTGTCGTCGAATACCTCGGTGATAACGCCCCTCATGTCATATGGTCTGTCTGAGT
>NYST01000062.1 GCA_002683155.1 Methanobacteriota archaeon
CGTCAATTGGCCTCGCCCCGTCCCGAGGGTCAACCTCACCTATGCAACCAAAATCCTCGGCAAGACTCTCCACATTCTCGAGACGATAACCCATGTCTCCAAGCAAGGAGGAAACAGTTGACTTTCCAGTTCCCGGCGATCCAGACATTGCCAATCTGAATGCTCCGTCCATACCTTCTCGCGTTGCAAATATGACAAGAACACTCCGTGCCGAGGCGTAACATTGACCTAGAAAACTAGCGCCACGATAGATTATGACCGAGTCGGTTAGTTGGATTAGAGCCATGGACCCCCGAGACACGAAGCTGAACATATTGCTCATTGCATTACCAGTCACTGTATACTTCAACTATGTAGAACACAATTACTCGATGGCTTTCTTCTCTTCATTGGTGGCCATCATGCCTCTTGCCTTCCTGATGGGACGGGCCACTGAGGAAATCGCACTAAGGACTTCAGAGTCACTTGGGGGCCTCCTGAATGCGACGTTCGGGAACGCCGCCGAACTCATCATAGCAGTACTACTAATATTCCAAGCCTCGAATGTAGCCGATATAGAGGCTCAGTCATTCTACGTTCATCTAGTACAAGCTAGCCTGATTGGGAGCATACTGGGGAATCTATTGCTGGTCATGGGCCTAGCTTTCGTATGGGGGGGAATACATCACTCAGAGCAGTCCTATTCGGAGACCCAGGTAAGCTCGAATGGCTCCCTGCTCCTCCTTTCTATGATCGTCTTGGTGGTTCCCACGGTATTCCATTCAAGTGTTGGTGGGGACGTGGGTGATGCAAGAGTCCAGGATTTGAGCCACATCGCAGCCGTAATCCTACTGATGATGTACGGTTTGTTCCTCTTCTTCCAGTTCCGTACCCATGTGCACCTCTTTGCGACTGATGGCTCTCATCACGAGGAACCAGAAATGACCCAGAGGGATGCAGTAATACTACTCGTGGTAGCCACGGTTCTCGTTTCCTGGATGGCCGAGATTCTAGTTCACTCAGTCGAATCCGCAGCCGAAGATCTCGGTCTCCCACACCTGTTCATAGGCGTAATCCTCTTGCCTCTGTTCGGAAATGCTGCTGAGCACTTCACAGCGGTCTCGGTTGCCGCCAAGGACAAGATGGATCTCTCCTTCGCAATTTCAATGGGTTCATCCACTCAAATCGCTGTTTTCGTAGCCCCGCTCATGGTCGTCTTCGCTTGGCTGTTAGATGTCCCCTTAACCTTCGAATTTGGGATTCTTGAAACAGTCTCAGCATTCCTAGCAGTGCTGATTGTCAATTCTATCGCAGCAGATGGAAAGTCAAACTGGTTGGAAGGGGCTATGCTATTGTCATCCTACTGCGTTCTAGGCGCTGCTTTCCTATTCCACCCATGAGCTAAAGCTCACCATAGTACTCTTCAACAGATGATTCCAACTCTTGGGAAGCCTCTGCTTCATTCAATGTCAGAGTCACGCCGTTTCTGCGAATCGCTTCCCCATCCACGAATACGTCCAGAACCCTTGCTCCGGAGTAAATCAGATTGGGCAACAATCTCCTGCCATCCCTGCCCCAAGGCCTCATCCTGATATCAGAAATATCCCATGCAACCCAGTCCTCGGACCCTTTGGTTGCTAGGGACCAAGTCTCCTCGGGGCCGAGAATCCTAGCGTCCCAATGGTCATGCCTCTGAACAAGGCTAGCCGCCTTCGCCTCAGCCCTCATGTCCAACGAGTTATTGCTAGCTGCCCCATCAGTTCCTAGCCTGACATCGACTCCGGCATCCATCATTGCCGGAAATGACATGGTACCTCCGCAAGCCAGCTTCTGATTGCTTGTTGGACAATGTACTGCATGAGCGCCATGACCAGCCAGAATCCGCATTTCCTTCTTGGTTACCCACCCACAGTGGGCACAGACTGTCCCCTCGGTGAAGTAGTCGATAGAGTCCAAGTACTCTATCGGGTACATCCCGTGCTTTTCATGGCATTCGGCAACCTCGCCCCTGGTTTCTGATGTGTGAATGCTAAGGGTACAACCACTTTTCTGAGATAACTCGGACGCCTTAAGCAGAGTCTCTTCTGAGCACGTGTATACTGAATGAGTCCCTATCCCATACTCAATTTTACTATTCTGGGGGGAACCCTCAGAAAGCAAATCTTCAATCTTCTTCAGAGCTTGTCCGGCTCCTTCTGGGTATGAGGGAGTGGGGAAATCAGTAATCGGACCGCAGACCTTCGCACGTATCCCACTTTCAGCAACAACCCCTCCTACGACCTCGGGATGGTAATACATGTCACAAGCGAAAGTGGTCCCAGTCGCAATCATCTCAGCAATGGCAGCCCTGGTCCCAGTTTCCACAAACTTCTCTGTCAAACTCTTCTCCACGGGGAAGATCGACGTCTCTAGCCATTCCATCAAAGGCAGACCTTCTCCCATTGACTTGTTCAGAACCATGGCCATGTGAGTATGCCAGTTCTGGAGCGATCTAGTAACAAGTCGCTTAGACCCGTCAACAACCTCCACCACATCCTCGTCCCCTTTGCTGGGTGAGAAAGATCCGTCCCGATGTAGCAGAAAGTCGCCTCTGTGAACTACACCATTATCATCCAGAAGCCAAGTGTCGGCGACTCTCCTGGTTCCGGAGTCCATGCTAACTCATCCTATCCTAGCTACTCGCATACCGCATTGAGTATGCTAACTGTTTCTCCATCGGAGTTTTTCATCCACGCTTCAATGACATCACCTGGACTCATCGGACCGACGCCCTTTGGAGTCCCAGTCCAGACAAAGTCACCTGCCTCAAGGTCGTACCAGCGATTGAGATGGGAGAGGAGGGAATCAACGGAGTGGACCATTAGATTTGTTGAAGACAATTGCTTAGTTTCTCCATTGACGGAGAGGCCAATCTCCATCTCCCCCCCATTCCAATCAGTCCATGTACCAAGAACTCCAGAGCCTCTGAAGCCCTTCCCCTCTAACCATGGCCAACCTTCTATCTTGGCCATAGTTTGACGAGTCCTATTTGTTGTATCAATCCCAACGCACATCTGGGCCGGGGTCAGATCATCACCCAGCCTGAAAACCATCTCCACCTCGTGATCAATGTGCTCATCTGGCTCCAGAAGCGTCACGACGTTGGTCCCATCATCCGATGCCTCCACCATGGCAGATGGGGGCATTAGGAAGAAACGGGGGTAGTCTGTTACATCTCCAAGGATCTCTTTTGCGTGTCCAGCATAGTTTCTGAAGACCGCCCAACCTACTCCCATGTCACCCCCAGCAAGACACCAATGATTAGAACACCGGTTAGTGCCCTTCTCATCAGGTTGAAGGACGATGCCTTCTGGAGTATGGCTATGCCCGAGGACCCCTATCGAACCCTCGACGTCTCAAAGGATGCTTCAGATGCAGAGATTAAGCGGGCGTATCGCAAGTTAGCCAGGCAATACCACCCCGACAGGAACCCCGGGGACGCTGCGGCCGAAGAGCGATTCAAGGCAATACAATCCGCTTATGAGTCGATTGGAACTGCTGAGGGAAGGAGCCAGCACGATCAGCAAAGGCGAATGGAGGAAATGTTCCAAGGGGGAAGGGGACGATCTCCTTTCGGTGGGGTCGACATTGGAGATATCTTCTCACAATTTATGGGCGGTAGGGGAAGTCAGAACCCTGGATTCGAATCTGGATTCGAAGGCTCTAGGAGGGCCCCCAGATCAAGACAGCCGACTCCCAAAGGTGCCGACATAGAAGCCGGTCTGGACATATCACTAGAGCAAGCAATTAGTGGTACAGACGTCAAATTCAGCCATCGAAGAATGAGGAGGTGTGCCGATTGCAACGGCTCCAGCTTCGGCTCATCCAGGGGCTGCCAGGCTTGCAAAGGAACAGGTGTCACGACCAAAGGTAGCACGATCACCGTAAGAGTGCCCGAAGGAGCTGAGCACGGTCACTTGCTACGCCTCAAGGGCATGGGTCACGAGCATCCCGAGGGAGACTCAGGAGACCTGCTAATCACTGTAAGACTCGATGCAGAAGAGGGTCGTCGATGGGAGGATGGACGCCTAATTCAAGAAGTCAGGCTGCCATACACCATGCTTTCACTCGGAGGTAAAGTAAGAATTACGACTCCATCCGGGAAGAGGCTGCAGATAGAGGTTCCAAGCGGGACTAGAATTGGAGATAGAAGACGACTGCAAGGTCATGGGCATGCAGGCGGGGCATTAGACATCGAGTTCACTTTAGCCGAACCAGAGAAGCTCACTAAGGCACAGATAGAAGCTCTGGAATCACTCAAAGAGAGTGGCTTGTAGATAGACACAACCAGTCAAATATCGAGTTGCCTGCGATTGGGACGTGAGGGACTTCGAGAGTCTTGCCGACTACCTGATTCCACGGAGGAAAAGAATCCATTTTGCCGTGGTTGTAGTCTCAATATTCATGATTCCGGGGATTATCGCTTCTTTCGAACCAATCGATATCGAGTCCTACGACATGGAGTCCCCCGAACTCGAGGCCAATCAAGTCCTGAGGGAAGAATTCACTGCAGCAGGCAACATCTGGGGATTCGGCATTTTTGTCAGAAACCCGGAATACTTCGGCGAACCCGAATCAGATGTAACAATGATTGCTGATTTCACCGGTGTCAAGGGAGGCATCTCTGAACCGAAGGGGGGAATCCTCAATCTCACTGTCCTGAGAGAGATAGATCATGATGCAAGAACTATGAGGGAAAGCGAGATTTCCGAATTCTACCTCCCTCTAGCATCCGAGATTTCCGGAGATCCAGCATGGGGGATCCTAGACTTGGCAACCGAGTTCCGGACATTCATGGCCAACGAGTCATCTTTGACCGCACCCAGGATCAATCCATACAAGCTCGCTGCCACCCTCGACATAAATGCGTCAACCGACCCTGCTCCAACTAATTGGACCGATTGCGGGGAACTGGATTGCCTCTCCTTCGATGACCCAAACGTTACACAAGGCCACATAGACCTTGCAGCCCATAGAATGGCGAATAACAGCAATGGTGCCTTTCTTAGATTCCTCTCCAACGACCGCTCTTTCCTACCCGACGAGACCGGGGCCGTAGTCGGCCCAGTCGGACATGAATTCTCTGAGGACGGCTTGTTGGTTTCTGAATCATGGCAAAGGGGCAGATGGTCAGCATCTGCCGCTTGGATGATAATTAACTTCGATAGGGACGAAATGCAGAAGAATGGTTGGACCTTCTCTTGGAAGAATGCCAGCTCTGAGTTCGGCTACGAGTGGAACGGCCTAGATCTGGAGACCAAGCCAATCCGGAACTCGGTTGAGGTCTGTAGAGAGAGGGAGGAACTTGGAAAACCACTATGCTCAGTAGAGTGGCTGTATCTCTCTCTGGAGGAAGATCTCAGAGAGAGCGACGAAACTATCGTCTCCCTTATGTTTGCCGAGTCAATCAATGTCGAGATTAATCGAGAACTGATATCAAGCGCATTTCTGATCCTTTTGATGGGGTTTGCCATTTTGTTCCTACTCTGGGCCAGCCTGAGGAGAGTCTCAGACGTAGGAATAGTTGCCACAAGCTTGACCCTATCACTGGTCTGGATGTATGGACTGATAGGATGGGCTATAATCATCGGCAAGTGGTCCGGCAACGAGATAATATTCCGTTCACAGTTCTCGAATCTTCTCCCAATACTGATCCTGGCTCTGGAAATCGACGACAGTCTGCACAGCCTTCACAGATACAAGGAGGAACGTAGGTCGGGGGCGAATTCAGAACAGGCGGTACACAAGGCAATTAGCAAGGTTGGACTAGCGATCATGCTAACCTCAGTCACTACAATCGTTGCTTTCATGGCCAACATGACTTCCAGTATCGCAGCACTCAGATCGTTCGGAATAGAGGCGGGAATTGGCGTGTTCTGCGCATTCTTCCTCACAGGTCTGTGGGTCCCTCTGGCTAGGCTAGACATAGACCTCTGGCTGGAATCTAGAGGGAGGTTAGCCGAAGAGCGCAGCGATGTCATCCACATGATCCCCGGCTCTTGGCTATCTTCAGTCTCCTCGCAATCAGCAAGGTTCGCCCCATTAGTCGTGATTGCATCGCTTCTCATCACAGCGTTGGCAACTCCAATCATGCTTTCTCTCGAGGGGGACTTCCAGATTGAGGACTTCATTGAAGAAGACTCGGATCTGGCTGTCGGAGTAGGCCTGATTAACGAGCGCTTCAGTGACGAGGGGGAACCCGCTTACATACTCATAGAGGGCAATATCTCCAACCCACTCGTACTCGATGCGATTGACGAACTTCGTAGGAATATGAACTCCCACGGCCCCGACGATCCAGATCAGATTTCCAGAATGCCCAATGGCGAGGTCGAACTAATCGGGATCGATTTGATGCTCTGGTACACCAGGGGTGCGATGGCGTGGAACCAGACTCCGTTCGAACAAGCCGGGTGGGATTTCAATTCCAGCGACGGTGGCATTGGGTGCGAGACTCTCACAGTCCCCAATAGGGAGATGGATTTCATCGCCGTTCCTTCGATCGATGATAGCAGGTGCCTTTCCTTCCTCTATGGATTCATGTTGACCAGGGGCGTTCCAGCCAGTGGTGGTTACCCCTCACTCTCAACCAGCATCGTGGGGGAATTCGTCCAGGTCGAAGGCGAGATCGATTTCGAAAAACCTTGGTTGACGAAATCCGGTGAAGAACCCCGTTTCCCAAGAACCTCTCTCCGCTTCGGAATCTCAAGTCCCGAGCAATTCGCCTTAGTTGAACCGGCACTGAAACAGTTGGAAGAGGACCTATCGCCGATCCAAAACCTCTCCGTCACGCCAAATCGAGAAAGAGGAGATTTGCAATCGGCATTTGAGGATCCAGAGCACCCCGTAACATGGGCATTACCGACCGGGGAGCCTGTGATCAGATTCGTGGCTGCTGACTCCATGCAGGATGACCTCCAGGACACCCTTCTGCTAGGACTGGTATTCTGCATCATGGCACTTTGGTGGGGCTTCCGCGAGGATTCCCCCGCGTCAGAGAGACTGAGCAAAATTCGAAGAAAACCAAAGCAAACCCTTCCAAGGATCGCTCTAAATGTGGCATTGATGTCGGTGATCTCCTATTTCCTAGCAGGAGTCAATTATGCTTTCCTTTTCGCTCTTCTAGCCGTAGTCTTCTCAATTCTTTGGGGCACTAGGCCACTCATTCTCGCAACCATCACCACTGCTCCGATTTTCCTGATGATCGTTTGGCTGTATGCGATTGTGGGTATAGCCGGATATGGCCTGAACATGGTCACGGTTTCCATTGCAGCGATTTCTCTAGGCGTCGGGATTGACTACGTCATCCACATCGTTGAACGATTCAGAGAGGAGAAGGAAAAGGGGTCAAGCACGATGAAATCGATAGAAGCAGTAGGGGGCGCCTCGGGGATTGCGCTCTTTGGTTCTGCCATGTCGGACATAACTGGATTTGCGATTATTAACCAGTCAGAAATGGGATTCTTCTCAACTTTCGGACTCTTCTGCGCGATCATGATCGGCCTCTCGCTAATTGCAAGCTTGGTACTAGCCCCTGCAGCTCTGGGACTAGCATTCCGAGATGGCCCCCAGACCAATGCAGAAGAGGCATCTGCCTGATCAAATCCGTAGGTCTCTCCAGGCACCCAGAGTATCAGTCAGGGCGCCTTCGAGATCCGGGTGTAGGAATTCATACCCCTCCTCCATCAATCTGTTAGGCAAAACCTTCTGGCTCTCCAAGGTGAGCGTAACTCCCATTTCTCCAAACAGAATCCTGACAACGAAACCAGGGAGAGGGGCGAACGCAGGGCGCCTCAAGACTTTGCCCAGCGCCTTTGCGAAGCCCTTCTGCGTAGAAGGATTGGGAGCGGTGAGATTGTACACGCCCTGGGACTCGCTACTCATCAGAAGGTGATGGATTGCGTATATTTCGTCATCCAAGGAGATCCATGACATCCACTGCTTCCCTCCTGCCATCGGACCACCCGCGCCCATCTTGAATGGTAGCAGCATCTTGCCTAGTGCACCCCCTGTTCCGGAAAGGACGATCCCACTCCGAAGGAACACGGTCCTAACTCCAGAGTCTCTAGCATCTGACGCAGCAGCCTCCCATTCCCTGCAAATACTGGGGAGGAAACCTTCTCCTTGCTCACTCTCCTCATTCAATTGCTCGTCCCCTCTATCACCATACCAGCCAATAGCACTGGCTAGAATGAAGACCTCCGGTTTCTGACTCATTTTGCTAATCGCTGAACTCAGAACTTCAGTACTTTCTACACGGGAGTCCCTAATCATCTTCTTCCGCTTCTTGCTCCACCTCTTGTCGCCAATCCCCTCTCCTCCAAGGTGGATGATAGCATCAAAACCCTCTAGCAATCCCTCATCCATTACTCCTGATGACGGATCCCATTGCAACTCGTTTGCATCATCTTTCACAGGCCTCCTAACCAGCCTCCACACCTCGTGGTCTCCGGTATCCAGAAACGCTACAAGTTGGGTGCCAATCATGCCAGAAGAACCGGCAATGAGAATCCGCTTCCTCCCGACGTCCGAGAACTTAGCGTGCTGGGCCATGTCCCTCTGCAGCCTCAATTCCCTAGCAGTGAACATCTGGGCCAACCTCCTCCTGACCAGCCTCCCACCAAGGATCCTGTCGGCAAGATTCCCCAGTGGCCCAAATGGGACTTGGTAGGACACTTCGTCAACCACTCTCGTCACGCCATCCTCCTCAATTAGGTGATGATCGTGGCTCCATGACCAGAATGGCCCCTTGACCATCTTATCGGAGAAGAAATGCGGGGGCTCGTAACCCGTATGCTCCGCCACCCATGTCATCTTGATTGGGCCCATTGGGAACCTGAACACTCTCTGGGAACCGACTTCCAATGAGTCATCGGCTCTGACTTCTTCAGCCACTTCCCATGGAGGCATCAGCCTGCGGAAGGATCCTTCGTGTTCGAACCAAGCGAATGTCGCCTCTGCATCGGCATNNACCTCAGTTTCGTGCTTNTANTTGTACATACTAAAANCTCCTAATCATTCNTATTTCATATNTTGTTTGANACNANCCTTCNTACTNGNCTAGACTGGATTTCCATTTGTCCAACGCGGATTCNTCGAAGTCCTCTCTTGTTAGTCGGTAGCCCCAGTGCTGTAGNGANTGCCTGACAACTGGGCTAATANCCTCCTCGTCATAGCTCCCTCCCTTTGCTATAATCCTGTTAATCAGATGGTTCCTGAACCTCCCCCTGGGGCCTGTGAATGCCTTCCACCTCCTGACCTGTCTGGAGTCATCCTCAGATCTCCTGCCCTTGTAGAATCTACAGTACCATTGGACCCATCCGTAGGGGTCCTGCTCGACTATCCATCCTTTTTCTTCCCACATTTCCAGAGTAGTTCCGCACTTCACCTTGTATCGATTCCTGTTCTTGTCATAATCCTCGCTAGTTAGTAGACTCTCCTCTATACCATCCCACCACCCCTCAAACTCCAGATGCTGATCACTGAGGTCCTCAGAAACAACCGAAGAGAAAATTGGCCTCCAGTAGGATCCTCCGAAACTCCCTTCCTGAAAGATTTCTCTGGGAGTCATATTGGGTCTGAAATCAGGCCAGTCAGAGAAAGAAATCACTTCACCGATTTCTCTCATGCCCTCCTCGTGATTGGGAAGGCTAAATTTCTTTTCCACTCCAATTTGAAATACAATCATAGAGGCGTCATTGTTAGGACTAATGACGAGGTACTGACATGTCAAGAGAATTGCTTATCGAATTGGAGAGAAGCGATGAGTATTGCATAATGAGATTTGCCGATGGGAACTCATTCAGGATCAGTTATCTGAAAATTCGCTCTAATTGTCGATGCGCAAAATGCAAACCACGGCAGGAAAATGAGCAAAGAAGGCTGGAGTTAGAAGAAGAGATATTGCGCCTCAGGGTCGAGAAGCCCAAGGCAACTCCGGTCGGACGATATGGGATACAATTGGAATGGCCCACTGGGTGCTCAAGCGGCATCCACTCCTTCAAACATCTAAGAGAGGTTTGCGAATTACACGGCACTCTCGATACTTAGTCGCCAATACGAAGGAATCAAATCCTCAATTCGATACCGCGCCTTGTCGAAGCAGAGGGTCCTCCCCGGCGTTTCGGCGGCGATTTACATGCAAGATAGGGAACCCGAGGGTGCTGGAGATAAACTGGAAGAGGAGGATGAGTGGCAACTCTATGCCTCAGCAGGATACGCCTCTTCCGAACTAGAATCCGAGGAGCAAGAGTTGCAAGAAGATAGCTCGGAGGAGATATGGTTCGATGGGGATGACTTGGAATTCGAGGGCAGCACGGTGAATTGGGACTCTCCTCCTTGCCCCGCCCCTCTGGGGATAGCACACGTAATCAAGATTGGAGTTTGTGACCACTGCCTAGCTCGAATCTCAGGCTTCCACTCCAGAGGGTCCGGACCCGCTTCCGGATCATCGATCAGGGAAGACGCCTTTCTCAGGGATGCAGAATTGGAGTCAAAAATAATCCAGGATTATTGCCCACTCTGTGAGAATCTATTCGATGACGTAGACAATATCGTAGACAGGGTCTTTGAGACACTCTCCAACACCGACTTCTCCACTATGCAATTTGGAATCCACCTGCCAAAGGACCTCTTGCAAGAAGAGGACCGAATCAGAAGCAAGTATGGGGCAGCGGGCTCATATCACCTTAAGGGCGCCATAGTAGAGGCGATTCACGAGAGAATCAGAGATCTCAACAAGGAGGTAGATTTTGTGAAGGAGAAGCCAGATGTCATGGTCCTAGTCGACGGACTCACCCTGAGGGTAGACGTAGATGTTAGGCCAATTTTCCTCTATGGCAGGTATAGGAAACTATCACGTGGAATCCCCCAAACTCGTTGGCCTTGCAGGGCTTGTAGGGGCAGAGCACTGGGTTGCGAGTCTTGCGGAGAAACCGGGCTCCAATACATCGACTCCGTGCAAGATCTGATCGGCGAGCCGATTAGAGAGGCGCTTGAGGCAGAAGACACGTCATTCCACGGCATGGGGAGGGAAGATATCGACGTCAGGTGCCTCGGCTCAGGTCGGCCATTTGTCCTGGAAGTCAAGAAACCCTCGAAGAGGAAACTACCAGTCGAAGACCTCGTCGAGCTGGTAAAGGGAAATGCTCCGGGCAAGGTAGAGGTCGACAGCCTGTCATGGTGCACCAGGAAGAAGGTCAACGAGGTAAAGCAATCTAGATCCGAGAAGACATACACCATTAGGTTCAGAGCAGATGGCCTGGTCGACAATGAGGAAGCCAAGAAATCGATCCTCTCCCTCGACGGGCAAGTAATCGACCAAGAAACGCCACAGAGGGTGTCCCACAGGAGGGCTGCAAAGACGAGGAGGCGGAAAATCACGTCAATCGACGACGTAAGCTTTGAAGGCGGAGAGGTGGAAATTACATTGAGGTGTGAAGCCGGCACCTACGTCAAGGAATTAGTGCATTCCGACGAGGGGAGAACCAAGCCATCAGTTCAAAGTGTCCTAGGAACGGATTGCGAAGTCATATGGCTAGATGTGCTCGAGATTCACGCCGAATGAGTGGGAAAATGACATCCGAGTCCTTAAGAACGCCACACAGGTCGCCCGAATTCGCGATAATGGAGCAGTGAGAGCATGGTCACTAGGACAAAGGGAACTAGACAGGGCACCAGGAGTATCCTCAGGAAGAACAAGAGGGAGCGCAGGAGACTGTTTATCAGCAGGTCAATGCACACTTACGAGGAGGGCGACAAGGTCGCTATCGTACTCGACGGGGCACAGCAAAAGGGCATGCCCCACAGGCGCTTCCAAGGAAGGACCGGGGTAATCTCAGGCTCTCAGGGTAGGGCATTTGTGATCAGGGTCGCCGATGGAAACATGATGAAGACCGTGGTCGCTCGACCTGAGCACCTCAGGCCGATTGAGTAGGTGAAAAAAATGACTGAGACAGAATTCGTTGACTTTGCTACTGTTAGAGACAAGCTTCTCGAGGCTATCGAGAGGAGAGGTGAAATCTCCTACGAGCAGACAATGGCACTACAACACGCAGAATGGAAGGCCAGCGCCAGTGGGCACCCGTCGGGGGACATCAAGACAGACCCAGCCGTCTACTCCGCCCTTTTCGCCGGATTGATGGAAAACGAGAAACTGAAGCAGTACCCAGAAGTTTCGTCAAAGATTGCCGAGCTATCCCCTCTCACAGTTTCTGATGTCAGAGTGATAATCGCGAGCAAGAGAATCGCCATGGACACCTCGGAAATCGAAGAAGTAATCACCATCATCAGGCAACATGTCCTATAGTGTTCAGAAACTTCCAAACAACTCATTCATGAGGGAGAGCCATTTTGGGTAGGTTAGAGATCATGTCACCAGAGGATGCAAATGACTCCGACGAGGAGGAAATGGAGCCATTCCACCAGGAGACCAGGCTAAGGATCCTCGACATCCAAGAGCGAAGGCCAGTGGGATACGAGATCCAGTGCATCAGCGAACCGTCCTTGTATCTGCTGAGGGCTAGGGTCAGCGACACTTCAGGACTCTCCGTTGGGGAGACGGTCAAAATTCCCGTTGAAAGCATCGGCTCCCTCTCTGAGGTCAGGCTGAAGGACCTTAGTGGGACCTCGCAGCAGGAGTTAATCCAAGCCCTTTCCAGTTCGATTCAAGCAGATCCTGAGAGGCACATCTCGTTCTACAACAGCGCAGGCCCCATGTCTCTGAAATTCCACTCATTCCAGTTGCTGTCCGGCATCGGGAACTCCAAGGCCATCCAGATGGTCCAGAAGAGGGGCATCGCTGGCTGGCACGCATTCGAAGATGTCGATGAGGCATGTGGCATCGAGTCGGTAAAACTCCTAGCGGAACGGTACGTTAAGGAGATGGAGGACGTTGCACAGACTCCCCGCTTACTTGATTTGCTAGTCCGTTCAGAGCAGTAACATGGAGCCGCTGGGGGGCCTCGATACCAGACTTCTCGTCGATCTCCTAAGGGATCGCATAAACCCAAACAAATCTCTCGGGCAGCACTACTTGGTAGACGACGATGTGATTGAGAGGACTATCCGCCTCGCGGAAGAATTCGACTCCCCTCTCTCTGACGACTCCCACGTGCTGGAGGTGGGCCCGGGGCCGGGTTCTCTGACCCTGGCCTTACTCCGAAGCGAATCCAGGGTCACAGCAATAGAGATCGACAATCAGTCGGTGGAGCACCTGACGAGGGTTTTCGGGGAAAGCGGAGAATCCCTCACTCTCGAGGAAGCCGATGCAGTCTCGCAGAGGTGGCCGAAAGGAATCACTCACGTAATCTCGAACCTGCCCTACCAGATCTCCAGTCCGATAGTTGACAGAATTACGAAGTACCACTCGTCGGAAGCAATACGTCTCTCCATACTCCTCGTCCAGGAGGAGTTCGCACAGAGGATGGCCATGTTCTCCGCCCCATATGACATCGGGCCGTTGGGGCTGAACCTTTGGCTAGACTTCGACGTCTCCCTGGACATGAAGGTCCCCCCCAGCGCATTCAGCCCATCGCCACGCGTGCAATCCAGGCTNGTGGTNCTGAAGCCAGNAGANAGGAAGGAGGCAGAGGGAACCAACAAGCAACTGTTCCGGATCGTAACCAGGCACTGCTTCTCCAACAGAAGGAGGAAGTTGAGGACCCTGCTCTCGAAACCACCATCCAGGATCTCCAGAGTTTCTGGATGGCACAGGGACAGGTGGAAGAACTCGATATCAAAACTGCTTTCCTCCACTCACCCGGACTTGGGCGATGGCTGGGCCGACCTCAGGCCAGAGAACCTAGACCCAAAAGACTGGATAACTATCGTCGCCGCAATATCCCAAGACGGGTAATTCCGGACAATTTGACATCGACTTGATAGAGGCCCCCCCCTTCCGAGGGTCAGCCTAGGTGGAGATGTTACCTGAGCAAATGGGAGGGATTTAGTGGCAAAGAAGGACACCTATCTCGCTTTGCTGAGGAGGGGGATAGATGAGACCACCGCCCAAATCCTCTCTGACGGGGGCATCAAGATTGGGGACCTCAAGAAGCTAGATTCAGAGACTCTGATAAACAACTTCGGCATCAAAAAAGAGGTTGCAAAGTCAGTCCTCGACGCAGTCAAAGCAGGCCCCAGGTCCTCCGGAAGGCAGAGATTCCTGGCCGACGTACTCTCCGACGACAAGAAGAAGGTAGACAAGATCGAGGAGACCCGATTCAAGCGCGAGCAGAAAGACATCTACGCGGAGTTGCAGGAGAAGAAGGAACAACTTCGGCTGGTACGCGTCGAGGACTTCAGAAACAAGAAACTCGTAATGAACAGGCTCGGGAAGACGATCGAGCTGATCGTCAAGCTTGAGAACAACCTCGACGACGAATCCAAGGACGAGCAGAGGTCGAAGATCAGGGACCAGCTAGAGACACGAGGGCTAGAGGCCGCTCGAGACCACGAGATGCTCGAGCTCGCCGGGACCCCACAGGACATCGTGGACTTCAGGAGGAAGATCGCCCCGGTCCTCTGCCTTCACGCCTGCCCCCACTGCGGGGAGGAGATGGACCCGAGGGGTAGCAACATCATGGAGAGTCCCTCAGACTTCTCGTTCATCTGCTGGGACTGCGAGGAGGAGTTCCATGCCGCGATGTCCCAATCAGTCGAAGGCAGGCTCAGCAACGGTTCCAGGATAACAATCGACCCCAAGATAAAACCTCGCCACCCCGTAATCAAGCCCCCGAGGAAGGACAAGGCCGCCTCGATCACGGACCTGATGATGAGGGACCTGGAGTCGGCCGGCGCCTCTGCGGAGGAGCTGGAAGCTGCCCTGGAGGCGAGCACGCTCTCAGGCGTCCTGATGAGCATAGACGAGTGGATAGACCAGACGATCGCCGCAAAGGGGTACATCCAGGCGCAGGAGGACAGGGAGGAGTTCATCATCGCCACGGGAGCGGGCGCTACTAAGTTCAACAAGTGGATGAAGAAGGCCGGCCTGAGGTTCAACAAGCAGACTGGACGGTGGACTCGGTGGGAGGACCGGTGAACCCCGGATGTCCGACTTCATCGTCTCGCTCGTAGTGTCAGTAGTCGGTATCTCGGTCATGTCATGGTGGCTCTATTCCCGAATCTCCCAGAAGCTCGATGAGGTCGGGGAGAGGAACAACTGGGAGGAATGAACACTCCCAGTGGGCAGACGGTCGCGTGTGAGCGGTATCGCAGTCAGCCGAACAGGCTTCCAGAGCTGAATACAGCGTAAAGTCCCAGAATGACGAATGCTGTTATCCCCACGGCTAGGATCATCACTATCCCGGTAAGTCCCACACCGAACCACTGTGCCATCGATTGGAGTATCGGGACTATGGCGGATTCGGAGGGGCCCTCCGAGGTCTGCCCCTCAAGATCGACATTCTCGGATTTGACCTTCCGCAGCACTACCCCGACAGTGGTCAGTAGCGTAGAGAGGGGGACGAATATGCAACAGGCCAGGAAAAGGCGAGCGATGGTCCCATTCCACATCCCCGAACCCTCACATGAAATTACAGCCTCACCATCCCTGATGACCTCACTCTGATTCTCCTCTGGGCACCATGCGTCCAGGCTGAATGCTGACATGAAAACGAAGATTGCAATCAGTCCGATTATCAATCCCAATGCAGATAGTCCGAGTGACGCTTGCCTCTGTCTATCCATGATATGCGCAATTCTGAACTATGCTTGATGTTTGGCACGGCATCTGTTGGAAATCCAGTGATAATGGTGCCAAACGGACACTCTCGAGGGGCACGAAGGGCCACGGCATATTCAAACGAAATACCCCCCATCTGTTGGTTGCACATCCCCGCTAAGAATTATGATGAGATTATTCGCAAGAGTCTCCCGATAGTGGCTAACTACTCTGGATTTCCGACCGATGGTCTGACTAACTGCTTACTAGTGAAATTTTAATACAGAACCATTTTGACATCAGGTTAGGTGGTAAAGTGAAAGGACAAATAGCAAAATTAGGGTTAGCAGCGAGCGCATTTTCAATTGTGGCATCAGTGTACATATACTTCATGCACGATGGTGGAAACCATGATCTAGGTATTTTTGTGGGTTTGTGGGCACCGACGCTAATCCTATTTTCTCAAGAAATTGACAAAATGATGGAATGATCTAAGCAACCCGGTGCTGATGGCACCATCTTCCCTAGAGGGGATGATGCCGTAGTAAAACTACATATGAAATAACAATCCCCATTTAGTAAAATTATGAAGAGAGACTTCGATGCTGAAAATTTCAACACTTTCGCGGCTTCTCGAAGATCCACTCGAGACTTTCTTCCAACACCCGTTCCAGATGAGGTGATCGAAGAAATTATCGCTGCCGGCCTGACTTCACCGAGTTGGAGTAACACCCGCCCGTTCGTGGTAGCAGTAGCCAAAGGCGAGGTCAGAGACCGTTTATCTGCGGAATTTCTAAGTCGATTTGAGTTAGTTAAAACGGGACAAGGTGAGGGGATTATTGGGAAAATCAAGGCTCTAATTCGTAGGAAAGGTTTGCCCACTAGCAATTGGCTAGTTCTCAAAAAATATCACAAGGATTTACTGCCAAGATCCCAAAGAATTGGCAAGGAATTATTCACTCAAATGGGAATTGACAGGGATGACAAAGATGCTAGGGATGGGTTCTGGGCGAGGAATTACGAATTCTTCGGAGCACCCGTGGAGTTGTTCTTGTTCACTCACAAAAGTCTGGGAAAGTTCGCAGCCTCTGATGCCGGTCTTTTCATGCAGAATCTAATGCTTTCAGCACATTCGAAAGGATTGGGCACTTGCGCTCAGGGGTCCGTCGCAGTTTGGGAAGATGCGATTCGAAAAGAGTTTGAGATCAGCAAAAACCACTCGCTTCTTTGTGGGATATGTGTCGGATATCCAAGTAAGAGCCAAGTAAACAAATTTGAAGCGAACAGAATATCCCCCTCTGAGATAATGCTGCCAAAGAAGTCCTAACTGAAGGTGTTCATTTTGCAAAATGAAAATTCTAAGTTTCAACTCGGATTGAATACTTTCGGAGATGTGACAAGAGATGGAGACGGACAATTCGAGGAGCATCATGTGGTACTGAGAAACGTCGTAGAAGAGGCGGTTCTTGCTGATAAATTGGATTTGGATTTCTTTGGTGTAGGGGAGCACCACCGGGATGATTTTGCAGTAACTGCTCCAGAGGTAGTTCTGGGAGCAATCGCAAGTAGAACCGAGAAAATTCGACTAGGGACCGCAGTGACAGTACTGAATTCAGACGATCCGATTAGAGTCTACGAAAGGTTCGCAACACTTGACGCGCTCTCAAACGGCAGAGCCGAGGTGATTCTGGGGCGTGGCTCCTTCTCAGAATCATTTCCCCTATTTGGGCATAGGATGGAAGATTATGAAAGGCTCTTTGAAGAGAACTTGGAAATATTCTCTTTACTTAGAAACGAAGACGAGTTTGACTGGGAAGGGACAATTCGCACACCCTTACGGGGGCAAAGAGTGTACCCAACCACAGAACGTGGTAGCCTGCGCTCTTGGATAGGCGTAGGGGGGAGTCCGGATTCAGTGGTCCGCGCCGCAAGACACGGAATCCCCCTTTGTCTTGCTATCATCGGGGGACAGCCATCCCGATTCACGCCTTTCGTTGATTTATTCCACAGGGCGTTAGCAGAGTTTGGACACCCTAATCTCCCAATCTCCGTCCACAGCCCTGGGCACATTGCCAGAACGGACAAGCAGGCTAAAGCGGAGATTTGGCCCCATTATCGGGAGATGTTTGGAAGAATAGGCAGAGAGCGTGGATGGCCCCCTGTCACATACGAACAGTTTGAGTTTGGGGTTGGCCCGGAGGGCTCATTGTATGTGGGATCGCCTGAGACCGTGGCGGAGAAGATTATTCGAAACTCAAAGTTACTCCAGACTTCTAGATTTGATTTGAAATATAGCAATGGGGGAATGCCGCATGAGCAGTTGATGAGCTCGATTGAGTTGTACGCGAAGGAGGTTGCCCCCATAGTTCGTGAGGCAATCACAGATTTCACTCCAATTCCTTGAGTTGATTTCTATCACCTTCCCTGCCCTATGATCAGTCAATGTGGACTCAAACCCTAATTCGATTTCAGTTACCACTTTATGCCTTTTTTATGCCGCTTTGATTTATGGGGAGCAATACTTGGGTTGTCGACTCTAATGCGTTTATCCATCTAGGAAATCTCGCGGGGGAGGAGTTCGACTCCGATCTAACCAAATGCCTGAAGGCTGATGAGGGGAGGCTTCACGTCACCTCAGGGGTGCACGGCGAGGTCCGGAATGTCCGATTCAAGACCTGGAAGGGCCGACCCAACCTCCTCGAGGCTCTGAAGGACGTACTGTTCACATCTGAGGTATCAGAGGCCGAAATCAGGAACGTGGCCGCGACCATAGGCGAGAGAGCAGCGCCTCAGGACGTCGACCTCTCCCTAATGATCCTAGCAGCTCGCTACAACCAAGAGGGCAAGGACGTAACACTGGTCACTGATGACTTCAAGATGACCACCACCAAGGAGAAGGCTGGTTTCGGATTCGAGACCTGCCCTCCATCCACTTTCCTTTTCAGACTATCAGAGGGCGTGAAAGGAACCGCCTCGAGCCGCATGAAGACCCTCTCGAGAAGAGTCAGGTCTGCGGAGATGAGGTATGCGATAAGCAGGGCCGCTGAGTATGACGTCCAGTCGAAACTCACCTGGCTGGTGGACAGCCTGCTGACCAACAGGCCCGGTCTGCCCAGCCCCTCGGAAGACGACGAGAAGAAGGATGAGGCCGGGACCATGGTCAGGACGCTGCAGAGAATCCTGAGAGGGGAGAAGGTGAAGGCCTCCAGGAAGAAGAAACTAGGCAGACTGCCTGAGATATGCCATCCAGCATCGGAGATTGACCCGGCTCTAGGGGCCATCCTCGAGCTCGAAGAGGTCACGAACCTCCCAGGGATATACTCCGACCTAGCAGAACTGTCGACCAGTTGCCAGGAATCGATCGGACTGGGCCTCTCCTCGGTCGATGACAGCATCTCGGGAGTTGCCCATCGAGCCATCGCAGGATCCCTCTCCAGGATGGAGACGGTCCTCGGAATGCTCTCCGGTCTCCTGGGGAGATCGGAGTCTGCCAGGCTCCACCTATCTCGCTCTCTCTACCTATCGAGCCTGAGCTTGGATGACGTCGCAGAGCTGAGGACCCTGCACCAACTTGGGCTCCTCTCGCTCTCTACTGAGTCCAACCAGAAAGCCGCTGAGCTTTTCGATAAGGCCAGCCAGATGGCCGTGGAAAGGGGTCTGCCTAACCTCAGGCACCTGATAGCAGCGGCACTGTCTAGACTCTTGTCGGGAGAGGAGGAAATGGCTAGTTCCCAGCTCAGGCAGGCCAGAGAGCAGATAGAGGATGACAAGGAGAGGGCTATTCACGAGATGATGAGATTGGCCCACTCCTTGTTGGGGGTGGACAGGCCGTGGTTCGCTCTGGAGATATTCGACGAGGCCCTGGAGTGCGCTGTCGAGACTGGTAGCGACCAAGCGGACTCGATCAAGGAAATGCTACTCATGGCCAACACAGCCGCGACCGGGAGCGAGGACGGTGAGCTTACCAGAATCAGGAGGTTCCTAGACGGATTGAACGTGGTCTCCTCGGACAAGGAGGAGGAGGTCAGGTTGAGCCAGGACTCGATCAAGGAGTCTATGGACGACCTAATGGTCAAGGAGATGGATTACTGGGAGGATTGGCGCGATGCCAGCAACCTCCTCACCGGCGGCAGCACCCTCAGAATAGTGCGGTCCGAGGTCGACGAAGAGGGCAGGGTCCTCCTCGTAGCCCATCACAGCATGTACGGTGGTCTGGGGATATTCATCCCCAACGATGCCCCCGAGGTCTCCGCCAACCAAGACGTCAGGCTCTCCGGCACCAGGGTGAAGGTCGCCCCGGCCCCCGAAGCGTTGGAGGAGAGTCAGAACATCAAGGGGATAGTCGCGTTGGAGGATCCAAAGGCTCTAGAAGTGAGATTGGACGAACCAGAGCTCGATTGACTCGGACATGACTCATTCATACCGACCGAATGAGGGACGCTCATTCGCTAGGGAAGATGATGGTGACGCAGCAAAGGCTATGTTTGAAATTAGACAGTTCGAGGCATGGGTGAAAGGAAATGTGCTTTCGAGGGTTGCAATGCTCTCGAATTCAGAACCTCCGGCTATTGCCTACGTCACAAGAATGACACTCCCTTGGAAAAAAAGCTCAGCACAGCCAATACAAGAGTCAGTCCAGCTACTGAGTCACAGTCATTTTCTTGGTGGGAAATGGTTAGTTTTCTCTACATCGCAGTCCCAATAATTCTTTTCTTGAATATACTTACACATGAGGAACCACCGGGGGCAATTGCACCTACTGGACTCCTCAACATCCCCTGTTTCGTTTGCTCCCTATTTCCATTGTTAATCGGTTTATCAATGAAATACAATCAAATCCACTGGCCAAAGCATCTCAAGAACCACCGGGTGAGACCTCCAGATCAAGGTGAGGTATTCCGATAGTGGCCGATGAAGGCATGCCTACTATTGCCGAGCATTTTAGAGAATAACCGAAGTACTGCATTACAGCAATATACTCTAGGGAAATATTTCCAATATTTTGAAAACAGACCAATCCATGAATGGGGCAATGGGCAGCATCAGATCACTAATCCTCGGTACGAAGAGTGAGGATGTGGATGGTTTGAGGGAAAGGTATGGAGCACCCCCCTCACAGTATGTCACATTATTAAATGGAGAAAATATCCATCTCCGAGATGAGGGAGATCATGAGGCACACCCGATTGTCCTTCTCCATGGGCACAGTGAGGATTTGCATACATGGAATCAACTCGTGAAGCATCTAGTTGAGGACTTTAGAGTTATCAGATTTGACTTACGTAGGCATGGTTTGACCGGCCCAGCATCAGACAACCAATACGGGATTGAAAGTTATGTTTCTGATCTATCAATGGTCATTGAGTATCTTGGAATCGATAGTTGTGATTTAGTTGGTCACTCCATGGGAGGTAGAATTGCTGTCAAATTTACAATGGAAAACCCTGACAGAGTTCGCAATCTAGTACTACTTGCTGCAAGCGGGACTCCGCGAGAAAATGAGGGCTCACCACCATTGGCAATGAAGATGATGAAAAATCCACTAGGGAGATTTCTGATAAAACGTATGTGGTCTAGAAAAATGGCCGAAGACACCCTAATCGATATGGTACATGATGGTTCATTGGTTACTGATGACGAAATAGATAGAATGTGGGATTTCTCAAGATATCCGGGAAGTATGGATGCAATGTTTCGAGAATTTGGTATGGTTTGGGATGACTTCACCTCTAAAGAAATTGAAAAAATTAAAACAAATAC
>NYST01000005.1 GCA_002683155.1 Methanobacteriota archaeon
CAGCGGCTCCGCTTGATGCACCGCCCTCCATCAGTACCCTATGGAGGCCGTCGAACGCATGAACCCTCCCTCGATACGATGTGGCGCGGCAGGGGAGATTCGAACTCCCGAGGTGAAACACCACTGGATTAGCAATCCAGCGCAATGGCCAGGCTATGCGACTGCCGCAGTAATTACACGACCGGAGATTCGTGCTTAAGCAGAACGGTCCCCTATTCTTCTTCTTCCGAACTTTCTTCGATACTGATTAGTTCCGAAGGGAGCCTTGTAACGTAAATTATCTCATCAGTGAATTTTTTTGTCGCACGATCCCTTAATTCCATGACTCTAGTGCCCTTTGATGCTCTACCAATGGTCTCTTTCGTTTGAGATGCCCCAATTCTAATCATCATGCCCGAGCTAGTTAACATGAAAATCTGGTCATCTTCATCGGGAATCTGATTTACTCCCACAATCGTATCCCCGGGGTAAAGATCCATGGTTTTCACCCCCTTTGCTCCTGAACTGGTTCTCCTATACCCGTCCCTTTCTCCAGTTCCAATTATCGTTCTCTTGCCCATTCCATTCTTTGTAATGGTGAGTATCTGAGTTTCATAATTATTGGTTACTACCATGCCAACTACATGTCCGCCATCTCCCTCTCTGGAAGAGGTTTTTCGATCTCCTGTGAAAATTCCCCAAACCCCTGATGTATTCCTACTAGTGGCAGTAATTTCTGAGCAAGCAAATCTGCTTGCCTGACCAGTACTGGAAATCATCACAATATCGGACTCTTCAGTTCCGTTTCTTACATTGACCAGTGTGTCCCCATCTATTTTGAATCTAAGTGCATACTTTCCATTTCGATTGATTTTTACATATTCTTTCAGACTGGTTTTCTTGATCAGACCTTTCTTGGTAGCAAAAAGAAGGAAGTGCCCTTCCGGGGAACTAATCAATTCTCTATCCAATGGTAGAATTGATACTACTTTTTCCTCATCTCTAATGCTACCAAGAAGATTTCTGACATGACTCCCCTTGCCATATCTACTAGCCGAAGGAGTTTCCCATGCCCTTAATCCGTACACTCTCCCCTGGTCAGTAAAGATGAGAAGACGATCTTTAGAGAAGCAGGTAACGATTTTTGCAGGGGCATCCTCATCTTTAGTGGCCACACCTTTGAGCCCCTTGCCACCTCTATTCTGAAGTCTGAATGCCTCTACTGGCAAGTGTCTGATGTAGTTGTCAGTGGTGAGTGAGATTACAATGGCCTCCTCTGCAATAAGGTCCTCCCTATCCATCGAGAGTGGCATCGGATCGATTTCTGAAAGCCTCTCGTCACCATGGATTTCTACCATCGCATCAAGCTCTTGAATAAGTATTTCCAACCGTCTAGCCCTCGATTCGATAATGTCTTGTAGGTCGGCAATCTTGATCTTTAGATCATCATATTCATTGGTGACCTTGTCAACATCGAGGCGACTTAGTTGATACAAGCGCCGTTCTGCGATCGCCTTTGCTTGAGGCTTTGTGAAATCAAACTTGGCAATTTTGGGTAGCTCCTCGATTCCTTGAAGTATTGACTCAAATTGTTCTCTTCCAGAACTTTCTCTTCCGGCCTTTAGGACGTCTTCAATTCGTTCCTGCGCCTTTACTAGGCCTTCGAGAATATGTGCTCTTGATTCGGCCTTCTCAAGATCGAAAACAGCCCGTCTTTCGATGATGTCTTCTCTGTGACCGACATACGTGTGCAGCATCACCGGTAGTGTGAGTAAAACCGGCCTACCATCGAGAATTCCCATCATATTGGCCGAATAAGACTCTTGCAATCTGCTTGATTTGAATAGCTGATTGAGTACTGCATGGGGGTCTGAATTGTTCTTCACCTCTATTACGACTCGAATCCCTTCTTTGGATGACTCATCACGTATGTCCCTGATTCCGGTGACGACTTCCTTTGATACCAATTCTGCAATATGGACTAGCATGTCTGATTTCTTGACTTGGTATGGTATCTCGTGAATGATTATCTTCTTCCCTCTGGAATCGTCTTCGACATCGCACTTTGATCGTACGTGGAATCTTCCCTTGCCCGTCGAGTACATGTCAACGATGCCATCAATCCCATGGATGGTCGCACCAGTTGGAAAGTCAGGTCCCTTCACATGCTGCATGTACTCTTCAAGAGAAATTCTGGGAATCCCCTTCTTATCGACGCCCTCTACCAGAATTGTATCGACATGTAATCTAATCGCGCCCGCAACCTCTGCAAGGTTGTGAGGTGGGATTCTCGTCGCCATTCCGACAGCTATTCCATCGCTCCCATTCAAAAGCAGATTTGGCAGCCTTGCAGGCAACACCGTCGGCTCCATCTCAGAATCGTCGAAGTTGGGCTGGAAGTCGACTATTTTCTTTTCAATATCTTCTAGCATGTGTTTTGAGATTTTATCTAGCCTACTTTCTGTGTATCTCATTGCTGCAGGNGGGTCACCATCAATGGATCCGAAGTTTCCCTGCCCATCGACAAGGGGGTATCTNAGNGAGAAATCTTGAGCCATCCTGACCATGGTGTCATAGATTGANTGATCCCCATGGGGGTGATACTTCCCCATCACTTCCCCAACNGANCGGGCGGACTTGCTATACTTCTTCTCAGAGGTGTGGCCACCTTCGTGCATGCCATACAGTACACGGCGATGAACCGGTTTCAGGCCATCTCTGGCATCAGGAAGAGCTCTTCCAATGATTACTGACATTGCATAGTTGATGTAAGAAGTCTTCATTTCCTCATTCAAGGAATGATTCAGGATGTTCTCGTTATTTTCAGGCGATTCCACGCCTCCGCCTTCTTCAGATGTCAAGGTTGGTCACCTCCTTGGCATGCCTTTCGATGAAGGATCTCCGATCCGGAACATCATCCCCCATCAGAATTTCGAATAACTCATCGGACTCCTCAGCATCCTGGACCGTTACTTTCAGCATCGTCCTAGTCATTGGATTCATCGTAGTATCCCATAGTTGCTCTGGATTCATCTCCCCGAGCCCCTTGTATCTCTGAATGCCTATTTTCGCGTTTGGATTGTCGCCTTGCAATTCGATAGTAACCGAATCCCTTTCTTCATCGGAGAATACGTATTTGCTTACCCTCCCCTTAGTCAGTTGGTATAGTGGTGGCTGAGCTATGTATACGTGTCCTTCCTCTATAGCAGGCCTCATGAACCTCCAGAGGAAAGTCAACATCAGTGTCCTAATGTGTGCACCATCAATATCCGCGTCACACATTATTATTATCTTCGAGTATCGAAGTTTACTCGCATCAAAGGAACCCTCCTCTTCTCCGTTATTGCCGACACCAGCGCCTAGTGCACGGATGATGGTCTGAATCTCCTGGTTTTGGAACACCTTTGCAGCATTATGCTTCTGTCTTTCAACGTTGAGAATCTTCCCTCTGAGGGGGAGTATGGCTTGAATTCGACGATCTCTGCCCGTCTTCGCCGACCCACCCGCCGAATCTCCTTCCACTAGGTAAACCTCACATTCACTTGGGTCTCGTGATTGGCAGTCGGCAAGCTTACCAGGTAGGCCACCGCCTTCCAGAACCCCCTTTCTTCGAGTCAGGTCTCGAGCCTTCCTAGCCGCCTCCCTTGCTTTGGATGCAAGTAGTGCCTTCTCAACGATCTGCTTTGCAACAGATGGGTTTTCTTCGAAGAACTCGCCTAGTTTATCATAAACAATTGTCTGAACTATTCCCGTAACTTCGCTGCTCACCAGTTTATCCTTCGTTTGGGAGGAGAAAGACGGATCCGGATGCTTCACGCTTACTACTGCTGCCAAACCTTCTCGAACGTCATCACCCGACAAAGCATCGCCCTTGAGGAGCTTCTTTTTCTTCGCATACAGGTTAACTGAACTAGTCAAGGCCGTCCTTAAGCCTGACATGTGAGTGCCCCCATCCTTGTTTCTAATTATGTTGGTATAGCAACGAATCGACTCGCTGAATGCATCGGACCATTGCAATGCCAACTCTACTTCGACATCACCCTTCTCAATTTCCTTCTCACCTTTGATCTTGATGACTTCCTCATGCAACACCTCTCTCCTTTCATTGAGCTGACTAACATATTCGGAAAGTCCGCCTTCGTACAGGTGTTCCGATGTGTGGGGTTCAGAACCTCTGAGATCAACGATTGCAATTCTCAGTCCCGCATTTAGAAATGCAGTTTCTCCTACTCTGGTATCAACCTCTTCAAAATCAAACTCCACTATATCTGTAAAAATCGATAAATCTGGCTTGAATGATATGGTGGTCCCTGTATCGTCACACTTCCCAATCTCCTTCAGCGCTTCAACCGGAACGCCCGCTTCATACCTCTGGAAATAGACGACCCCATCTCGGTGAATGGTCATCTCCATCCATTCCGAAACTGCGTTTACTGCCGATACTCCAACTCCATGTAAGCCCCCAGAAACCTTGTAAGAACTATTGTCGAATTTACCGCCAGCGTGCAATTTTGTCATTATCACTTCAGCTGCAGAGATGCCAAATTCTTCATGTATGCCTACGGGAATTCCCCTGCCATAATCTCTGACCGAGAGTGAGTTGTCCGGGTTGAGCGTAATTTCAATCGACGCTGTGTGGCCCGCTAGATGTTCATCGACCGAATTGTCCACTACTTCCCAAATGCAGTGATGTAGTGCAGAACCATCATGCGGGTCGCCAAGATACATCCCCGGCCTCTTTCTTACGGCTTCTAGACCTTCGAGAACCTGTATGCTCTCTGCACTATATTCATCAGCCATATTATCGCCCTCCAATTGAGGGTTCCCTACGGGAACCCTCAAGAAATAACAACATTGTTAGGAAGCCGAGGCCTATAACCCTCTCCTTTTGCAGCCGTAAAAACCTCCAATTTACGGATAATTGCTCCAAGTTGGGGCCAATTATTTTCCAATCTCCCTCGACACGATTAAACAGGCCACTTAATTCGGTCTTTCTCATGCAAAAGCCCTTGGTATGCGTCACACTGAGGGGTCGGACCGTAGAAGAAATGTGTAACGATGCTCCAAAGGCAGTTGAATTGGGGGCAGATATAGTGGAAGCCAGACTAGATCTTCTTTGGACTACCGAAGAAAAGCCGGCTTCGACTGAGAAAACTGAAAACGGGGAAAAAAAGACCATGGAGATGATTGTAAATCAATTGGAACTGGATGCTATAGATATTGAGGATTCAATCAATACCATCTCCTCATCAATAGGAGTTCCACTGATGATGACTTGTAGGCCTCAGAGACAGGGGGGGCATTTTCCAGGTAGCGAAGAGGATCGACTTTCAGTCCTCGAGGCAGCGATAGCAAGTAAGCCGAGTTGGATCGACCTTGAGGTGGACATCGAATCATCCAAGAGGAAGGATTTGGTAGAATTAGCAGGAAAGGGGACTCGTGTCATCGCATCCTTGCATTCATTGGATGCGGTTCCTTCGTCATCTGAGATAACTCAGGATGTAATGGATGCCCAGTCTCTGGGGGACTCGGTAAAGGCCTGTTATTCCACAAAGGATAGAAAAGATGCACTAAGGATTTTTGAGTCTGCATTGCAATTGAAGTCTTCCGATGTGAGCTATTCATTGATGGGTCTGGGGCCTGGCGGCGACTGGTCGAGAATACATGCCCCTGCTCTGGGGCAGGAACTAGTCTTTGCAACCACAGAGTCAGGCTGGCATTTGGCCCAGAAAGGGAAAATCAATGCCTCGGACCTGAGAACTGCATGGGAAGTTCTGGAATACTCTTAGGGGCTGTCCTTCAGGAATGGGACTTCAACTAACTCTTCACCATCCCTCGTTCCCAATGCAGATGAGTGGTATTTCCAGTGGATGACTAGTGGTATTATGATGCATGAAAGGGGGAGGGAACCAATTAGGACATACGCAGCAGTCTTCGGAAGCATGAACCTCTCCTCTACATCGATTAGGACCTCAATACTCATGTTTCCAGATGCTGGATGATCGTCCCCTCGACTATTGTCCCACCCATCCAGAACTAAATGCAGAACCTGTTCTTCTGAGCCTCCGAAACCAGCAAAAGACCAAGCAGAACCAGTAGAGTCTATTGCCACCGAGAACTCCTGGTAGGAAACAGATTCGTAAGCATGAGTATCTCTGAAAGGAACCCAAGTAAACAGATCTCTGTACTCGACTGGAACAGAATCTAGAGCATTCGCATCGCAAATCAACTCCCAACCCTCTTCATCACAGTAGAAGTCAACGGTGTACATGTCTAGATTTGAGTCCGTCAGAAGGTAGACATCCCCTTTGGAGCTGAAGTCGACACAGAATGTATACCGGTATCCCGGTTCCATTGCCAGTGAGATTACTGTCGCTGACTCGTTTTCGACGTAGATTCCGGGAAAACTACTCCATGCTCCGTTTGACCATTCAGTACTGATGTCTTTATCCAGGGGTTCCAAACCAAATTCTTTGGAGCCGAATACCTCTATTGACCCTGGAACCTCGACAGACATGTAGTCTCGCGGATCTTCCGCCTCGCTCCAGTCGCTACTTGGGGGGACGTTGCAGGCTACCGATTGGGAACTAGCAGGTGCGGGAATTAGGATGACTGAGACGAAAATACTGGCCACTAGAAGATTTACGACTATTCCTCCCGCCGCTTCCATCCTCACTTCTTTCGCCTCGTTCTAATTGGTCGCACGTACCCCGACTCCCTATTGGTACGCTCTTCAGCAGTAAGGTATTTTGGTTGTGGTGGGGGGCTGTGCTGATCCATTCCCGGAAGGCCTCCCTCTGCCTCGACCTCATCAACATCGTATTTCTTGACATTTTCCAATGCATCAACCTCATCTTCATCCCTCTCTCTGAGTACCATCCATCCCAATGCCGCAACAAGGGCAACAAGAGCAAGCAAGCCCGCGCTTTCTCTACCGGGAACGAGGTCTTCTATGGTTAGGTCTGACAGAGTCTTTGGGGGGGCAGTGTCCTGAATCGAGAGAACAGTAATTACGTAGTCCCTAGAAGCACATACGCTCAAACTATCGCAAACGGTCAATGAAATTCGAACTTCACCCGGGACGCCCCATGTTTCATTTGTCGTTATCCAGTCGTTCCTCGAATCTCCATCGCATCCCGAGGGAGTCGTGCAATCTCCATCAACGAATACATTGGTATCCCAATAGAAGTCTAATGAATCTGTAAGATTGCGGTCTTTATCGTTACTCGGATCACCATCTCCATCACTGTCGAAAAACGCGTCATTATCCAGCCATGCAACTATTCCACTTTCCAAGTCGTAGTCGGAGGCGGTTCCAGACAGATTGACCAATTCCCCAACTACCACATATTCCGTGCCGATTGGCTCTGAAGTCTTAATTTGGGGCACCGAAGAGACAATCACATTCATCTCAGTTGTATTTGAGTCCCCAGCCCCAAAACCATCAATCACAGTAAGTCTAACGGTATATTCGCCGGATCTTTCGTAGCTATGCCAGACCACAGGGCCAGAGGAAGGTGGACTAGCATCACCGAAGTCCCAAATCCACTCAACAATGCCATTCCAATCGTCGCTATTGATGTCCGAGGATGTGGCTCCTTGGAATTCTGGATCGGCGTCGAAACTATCACTGCCATCAAATCTGATTTGATTTCCAGGGGCGACGAAGGGCCCTCCTTCGCTTGTCCGAGGGACCTTCCATGCGATGTCATCCGAACCATCTTCTGGAACTTCAAACAATAATCCACTTGCATCACTTGGACAGCTGAATGACATTATTGGAACTGGTAAGGGGTTTCCGATATATAGCAGGAAAGTCTTGGGTGCCGAATCTAAACCCCTTTCGTCTACGACAACCAGTGAAACACTGTGAAGTCCAGGGTTAGAAAATGTCCTACTCACGGAAGTAGTGTTTTCGATTGGAGAATCCCTATCCGAGAAAGTCCAGTAGTGGGATAATGACGAAGAATCGCCGTCAGGATCAAATGATAAGCTGCTGAAAATGTACGCGTCACCGATTCCTCCATCAGCCGGCCGCTCGAAAAGGGCCACTGGCCGCTGATTAATGACTTCTATTTCCAAGTGGGCTATTGATGAGTTTCCATCATCGTCAACCACTG
>NYST01000063.1 GCA_002683155.1 Methanobacteriota archaeon
GTCCCCGAACTGACGTTGCCAAAGGAAGAAGAGGCCCAAGAGGAATTCACGGAAGCTAGAGAAGTTGATACTCTGCGCAGAAGAGTTGGTACTGTTCAAGACGGGGTTTCAGTCAGCCTCAATTGGGAAGGGACCGGAGACCTGGGCTTATCCGTTGTTGATTCGAGCGGAGAAGAGGTGTCCTTCTTTAGCCCGGAAGGGATGGGAGGAGGTTCATTCGACATGTCTGATTTCGATCCGAAAACTGGAAGCAGGTCGATTACCTGGGAGAATGCTCCTCCGTCTGGTTCTTATTCCATCCGAGTCAGGCATTTCGAAACTGAAGGTGACGCTGGAGAAATAGGATTCAAGGTAGTGGTTAACAATCGAGGCGAGACTGAAGAGTTGTCTGGCGTCGTCCAGCCCGACGGGTCCCAAGTGGAAGTGGGCAGTTTCGAGATCTAGTCTTCCCAGAGGCCTTGAATTCCTAGAATCCTCCTCATCCACTGGAGTTTCTCGATTTTCATTTTCTCTTGCGTCGTCCCAGACCATCGACCGACGACGTCTGCCCTTGTCCCGAAGACCTGGATGCGGTCGTTGCTAACCCCGAGAGAGGTTAGGATGCAAGCAGCCCGGTCCCCATCTGTGAAACCCCCAGGATTGTGCATTCCTGGGATTTTTTCTGAGGTCTGGTGCGTGAGTATAATTTCTGGAGGATACTCCTGTTCTTCTGCGAATTCCAGTAGTGATTTCCAGTCCCTCCGATTGTCACCATGAGCATGGAGAAAGAACGGTGTCGACCTTCTTACAGCCTCAATTGTCCCCTCGCCCCCATCGGCATCGCTTACGATAAATGCCACCCTTGACCATGCCCTTTCAGAAAGGGAATCTGGAATCTCGGAAATTACGCCCGCCGCACCGTCTGCAACTACTATCATTGTTGGTTCAGATAGGATGTGAATCAATTCCTCGGGTTCTATTGCTGCACCGAGGATAGCTACTCCCTCCTTCCTTGTCTCTAGCCTCCTGAACAATCGCGAAAGCGAAGACATCCGGTTGTGTCTGGACCATATTTCCAGAGACGAGTTCTCCACTCTGAGAACCATCGCCTTTGCGCTCTCTATGTCATCGATCTCGTCCCAACCAAAATGCTCCCTAACATCAGATTGCAAATCAATCAACGAAGGCAAGGAAGGTTCCAAGTTGGTATGGCTTTGCGTGTGGGTCATGCTCTCCAGTGGAAGGGCTCGGTAAGTATTGAAGAACCCTCGCGGAGGTCTGATAGTCGTGCCTATTCCAATCAGCGTCCCAGAAATCGATGACGAGGGTTTGCTGGCACGATATCCATTCCTCCCTCAAGGGGCGTCATTCATCAGGTCATTGTTGGAAGAGAATGACATCACGGTCGAGAACCTGATTGATGCTCCATGGTTGGAGGACATCAGAGTCAGAGGAATGCTGAGGCTAGTCGATTCTGTGCTGCAGCAGGAGGGAGATGGAGTATCTTCTAGCATTGATATCTCAACTGGGGTCGGGAGGATGACGGAGGCACTATCTTTTCTCCATGCAATGCTGATTGTATGCGCTTCTTTCGATGAGAGATTGCTTGCGAGATGGATAGAAGGAGAGTCTAGCAGAGCCGATAGGCTTCTGGGAATGGACTCAGTCAACTTCGAGGTTATTTCGTCCTCATTCCTCTCTGGAATCGAAACTAGGGTTGATTCTAGGGGTTCTGAGGATTATTGGATCCCAATGGTGGATTTCATCGAGCTTAGTCCCAAGATTTCTGGGAAATACTGGAGGTTGGTGAACCGACCGGTGAAGGAGGGTTGGGTTTGTCTAGACGCTGGAGCGGGGGAGTCAGGTCGGGGAAGGGCCTCTCGATTGATCAAAGAGAGAATTAGAGAGAGTCTTAGAGAAAGTTGTGAAGAGAGGATGGCGAGGATGGATGACGAGTTCGCCGCGAAGTTCGCAGATCCGGTGGACAGGATCGTTGGTCTGCTCTCGGAGAGAGTAAAGGAGGAAATGCCAATGACTGCTGCAATTAGGGACGATTGGCCCCCTTGCTTCGAATCGGCGGTTTCGGAATTGAACCAAGGGGTGAACGTCAATCACACTGGTCGCGTCTTCCTTGCGGCCTTCTCACGTTCCATTGGTCTGCAGCAGGAGCAGACCTGCAACTTCTTCGCAAACGCTCCCGACTACAACCCCGACACCACTGCATACCAAGTAGGCCAGATTTACGAAAGGGAGTATACCCCCCATGGGTGCTCTGCTCTGAAGACAAATGCTAGGTGCCCCGTCCAAAGTGGGGAGGACAGTTTGTGTGACCAGGAATGGCTTAATCACCCATTGAAGTATATCAGGGCCAAGCAGAGGAGGAGGTTCAATTCCGACAGGGACGAGCCCAGTGATACTGATATCGAACAAAGCAGCAGTTCGGCCAATCCCTCATAAGTAGGTTCTCTCCAACCACCTCCACGGGGGACGGGGAGATAGTACGAACACTTGTTCTCACAATCGACAGAGATAACGATCTGGGCGTCAAATCTGGCATTAGGGGCCCTGTTGTTGGGAGGAAATCATGCCTTACGGCTGCTCTAAGACTTGGGATAGCGGATCCCGAGGAATCAGACACGAATGCGATCCTAGGGGCACTCCATCATCACGACAGGTTGATCGAGGCAGCCAGCTCCAGCGATGAGGTTGAGATTGCCATCCTGACCGGCGACGTTCGGGTTGGTCCTAGGAGCGATCGGGCTATTGCTAGCCAATTGGATGAAGTTATCCAGGACTTCCAACCGGATACAGCCGTTCTAGTTACAGATGGAGCCGATGACGAGGCTTCCCTCCCGATAGTGACATCCAGAGTGAGGGTGGACACTGTGGAGAAGGTTATTGTCAGGCAGTCGAAGGGAATCGAGGGCACCTACTACTACATTGTCAAGGCGATAGAGGACCCTCGTTTCCGATCCAGGTTGCTAGTCCCTCTTGCGGTATTCCTGATCATCATTGGGCTAGGCCTAATACTCCCGAACGGAATTGCCCTAATCGGGTCCCTACCACTGCTGATAGGGGTCTGGGTGCTGGGCAAGGGGCTAGGTCTGGAGGCTCAAATGGAACGTGTGGCCATGGAGATGAGGGACAGTGCGACGGGNGGGCTTTTCTCGTCANTGCTCTGGGGGATGTCNATAGTGAGCCTGTTTCTTGCTTTCGTGACGATTTGGGCNGGNTGGAATGACCCGGTGCCGGANCAGTCTACNAGATTCGAGCATCTCTTAGGGNTGTTCGACGATGTCCTACAATGGATTGTCGGTGGCGCGTTGTCTTTCTTGCTAGCACTCGGTGTACTGAGGTGGAAGGAGGGGTCATTCACAGGGAGGAGCGTCCTTTTGATTGGGATATCTGTTGTGATCTACACGTTCCTCGCTGCCACTATTGACGTGGTGCTCACGATTTCGTCCGGAGTCGGTTATAGTCCAACTTTCGATCAACTGGGTGACGACTGGGGGCTCCCCATCACCTCGATGGTGATGTACTATCTTCTCAGGACAATCGTGCAGTCTTTCGTCGAAGACGAAGAAATGGCCCAGGGAAATCGGTTTTGGGGAGTCTGATGGCAGCGGCGGTCAGAGCATCCATCATCTGGAGAGGAGAACTGGATAGAGGCAGGGCACTATTGGCTGCAATTTCTCCTGATGACCCGGATGATTTCCATGTCGAATTGGTCGAAGATGGCGAGCTTTACCAGTTGAGGATTGCCCTTTCATCGAAAGGCCTGAGTCAATCGAGGACCACTGTGGATGACATTCTCGCTTGCTTGGCAGCAGCCGAGTCGGGCCTAGACTCCATGGGATGACCCTGCCCGAAACTAGGACCATTCAAGGAGGGGTTTCCATTCGAGGGGTCGTGGGTACCCTGCCGCACGATCGATCTCACCTGCTAATCGGCTCAGATAACTCTGAAATCCCCACCGATCTTTTCCGAGAGTCGATTATGAGGTGGTTGAACGCACTCCTGTCTGATGACCAGGCATCCGACATAGGGCACGGGGAAATGGTTGGCTCGAAGGTCTTCGCCAAGGGGGGTGGGCTTGTTTGCGGAAAAATCCCGATATGCATTCTGATTGAGGACTTCTTCCCCAGTTGCTCCATAGATTGGTTTGTAGACGAGGGGGCGAGAGTCTCGGTTGGGGATGTGGTGCTATCCCTTAGGGGGCCATCCACAAGTGTTCTCAGCTGCGAGAGGGTGCTGCTTAACATCCTAGGAAGAATGTCAGGTATTGCAACCCTGACTTCTGAATGGGTTAGGGAGGCAGGCGGGGTTGGAATTGCTTGCACAAGGAAGACTTCTTGGGGTTTATTGGACAAATGGGCGGTTCACGTTGGTGGTGGGCTCACACACAGGCTTAGCAGAAGCGATGCGCTGATGATCAAGGAGAATGACTTGAAAGTTAATTCATCGGATATCGGATCCGGTCATCCCATTTCTTCTGCCATATCCTCTGTTGACATGGATGCCAATGCAACGTTCACCGTAATTGAAGTGCAAGACTCCAGCCAAGCAATCGTCGCGGCGAGGGAATGGTCAGAAATACAGAAGTCCAGGAATGGAACAGAGCCAATCGTAATTCTTCTGGACAATATGGGTCCTTCCGCTTGCAGTAGCACCGACGAGGAGCTCAAGAGTCTGGGCTTGAGGGACTGGTGCATCCTGGAAGGATCTGGCGGAATCAAAAGAGAGGATCTGGGATCTTGGGCTAGCGATGGTGGGGTTGATTTAATTTCATCGAGTGAGGTGAATATGAATTCTGGGATACTCGATTATTCGATGCTTATGGGGGGATCATGATGGTCGAGATACCCGACAGCCATCCAAGGAAAAAGTCGCTACTTTCTCGTCAGAAGATTGTCGAAGGAAGCCTCGAAGGTCTCCTCGCGGACTCGGCGATGATAGCTCATGGCAGAGGGGAGGCTTTCGACTATCTGCTGGGTGAGAGGACAACTGAGTCGGCTAGATTGGCGGTCCGAGAGGCTGCATCAAGACTTAGTTCGGCCATCAGCCCGGTAATCTCCGTAAATGGAAATACGGTTCTGCTAGCCGGCGAGGGTGCTTTGAGGCTGGCTGCTCTTCTAGGGTGTCCCATTGAAGTGAACCTCTACTACAGGACGCCAGAGCGAGTCTCCGGACTGCTTTCACTGTTGGAGGAACAGAGAGCCAAGATATTGGAAGAACCAGTCCCATCGGGATTGGAAGGAGACTGGCGAGAGTCTGTCACGAATGTACCTCTGCTTGGGGGTTCAGCAGATTTCAGAATAGAGGGCCTGGAGGGTCCGCGCTCACACTGCAC
Source organism: Methanobacteriota archaeon (assembly GCA_002683155.1). GTDB lineage: Archaea > Thermoplasmatota > Poseidoniia > Poseidoniales > Thalassarchaeaceae > UBA36. The sequence goes on from NYST01000063.1 coordinate 5,330, forward strand.
CGAAGAGGGGATTGGAAGGGCTGATTCTATTCTGGTCCCACTAGAGGACGGAGACAGGTGCGAAGCGCTGGTTAATCTGGGCAAAGAAGTGATAGTCATCGATCTAAATCCACTCTCTAGGAGTTCTCGGATGGCTACTGTGACAATCGTGGATGAGGTCTCCAGAGCGTTCGATGGTATGCTTGCTGAACTGATTTCCAACCCTGACTGCGTGCCTTCTGAATGGGATAATGCGAACGCAATTAGCGGCTCTCTTGACGATATAACCGAGTTTCTCAGAGAGAAAAAGGGCTGATTACTCTGACATCTCCCGAAGGATTTCGAAGCATCTTGATGAGATTGCCTTGCCTACTTCGGTAGTTGAGGCCTTTCCGCCTAAATCGTATGTCACCGGCCCTCCCTCTGACATGTGCTCGGAGATTGCACGCTCTAGTACATCCGCACACATGGTGGCCTTCTCATCATCATGTCGCAAACCCAGAGAGTCGAACATCAATTGAACGGAGGAGATGGATGCGATCGGATTCACTTTGTTCTGACCGGCATATTTCGGACTGGAGCCGTGGACGGGTTCGAAGAGCATATGGCTGTCGCCGATGTTTGCACTGGCCGCCATCCCCATGCCCCCTTGTAGAACGGAGGCGAGGTCGGTTGCTATGTCGCCGAACATATTGGGCAAGACCACTACATCTAGGTCCTCTGGATTTCTGACAAGCCACATAGTGAATGCGTCGATGAAGGCTTCGTTTGTCTGCACCCCCTCAAACTCGGACGAGACTTCTCTGAACACCTCCCTGAAGAGTCTGCACCCCCTTGTCACGTTGCTCTTATCGACGCAGGTCACCTTCTGAGTAGAGCCGAGTCTGGCTTGGCGTCGCTCGGCGAGCTCGAATGAGTACCGAATGACGCGTTCGCTACCCTTCCGGGAAATCGGCCTTACGTCCCATCCGACCTCTCCCTCCAAGCCTGGGAAGCTATCGATCACTAAGGGTTCGTCTCTTTCGCCTCCTCTCGCTGCCATTCCAGACCTCCTGAGTAGTGCATGGTAAAGGCCCTCTGTGTTTTCCCTGACCATTACAATATCGACCAGTTCGTGGTTCCACACATCAGAGAATGTTCCGTGTACCTTGTGTTTTACCCCTCTGTATAGCTTGACTGGCCTGACATTTGCATACAGGTCCAATGCTGATCTGAGTCCCAATAGTGCCTGACCGCCTGCAATATCCCCATTCGGCAGCTTCGCGCCTGGCCATCCAACCGCTCCCACCACAATGGCATCTGACTCATCACGGCAGAACTCGAATGAGCCTTGCGGCCACTCTTCGCCTGTATCGAGATAGTGCTGGCCGCCGCAGGGAATCTCCGATATCTCCAGTGAGATTGCGCCAGATTCTTGGAAAACGGAGAGTACTCGCTTGACTTCTTCCATCACCTCACGCCCGGTCCCATCGCCGGGAAGTAGGGTCAAGCGATATGGCGCCATGGCTCCGGCAAGACCTTTTCATTCATCAATCCAACCCCCTGCGGAACTGGTCTTTCTAAGGGAGATAATTGATAGACGGTCAAGTTAACACAACATGTATGGACACCAACTCGGAAGAAGGGCAAGGCGGGCCGAAGATAGACATCAGAACTCTACCAGAGTCGGTTTCCCTGCTATGGGAGTCCATGCTTAGGAAGAATCCCAACTGGGATCTTGCAAAGTGGCTGGACGACAGAGCCAATGAGGAATTGGAGTTATTGGAATCTCATCTGGGAAGGGAGAAGTTGAGGTACGAGCAACGTCTTCACAGAATTGAGAACCTGTCGAAGCAAATGAAGAGGAGACGAGAGAGCATCGGTGGATCGTCTACTGCGGATCCCAATCAAAGGAATCTGTTCGATGTCTACGAGCCTTCTGACAAAAAGGGAGCCCGCATAGACTCAGAATCAGATACTGGACCATTGATGGACCTTGGGAGCCTATCTACCGAAGATGACCTACTTCTGGCATACATTAGCCAGAAGATTCTGATTGCTATCGAGGACTCGAGTGGAAGAGGAGAGGGTTTGCACTTTGACGAAATTACTAGTCTCCTAGAGTCTCCCGGAATTGACTCAGAAGATATTGACGAGGCGATATCATGGCTGCTTCAGAATAAAGAGATAGTCGAAGTACAAAGGGATGTGTTTGTAGTTGACGGATGAGAAGCCTGGACTTCTGAAATACAACCATTGAAAGAAGAAGAGCGAGTCGGGCATACTACCTCATGACAAGCGAGACTTCAGGGTGGTACGCTAGGCTGGACCACGAGTGTCCCGAAAGGACTGAACAAATTGAGATTTGGTTGGATTCTTGGTTGGATGCGACAAAGAAAAATCAGCCAATAGCGGCAGCGCTTCCAAACAGTTGGCCGACCCTTCCCGCGGGACTTCTTAGCAACCCTGGCAATGTCCTTGATCACTTGCTTGCGAGGTTCGACGCTCAGAGTGACGGGAGGTCTCCAAGGGGAGTTTATGCCCCTCCGGCTAGGTTTGTCGATGCTGTTCTTCATGACGAGTTACAGCATGGAAGTAGCAAGAAGAAGGAGCCGCCCGCAACCCTCTCGCTAGCAGCATTGCCTCCTAGTTTCAGAGGGTTTGCTAAGCAGTTCAACAAGGACATCAACGATGAGGGCGTGATGGAAGGTAGCGATGAGTCGTCAAAGAACCAGACAGAATCTGGGATACCAATTCCATTTGCAGACCCATGCGTTGGAGCAGGACTCTTTGCTGAGAGGATGCTTCGAATACATTCGGAAAGGCTGGCCGGCCATCAACCCTCAGAGAGGAGGGAAGACACCCTTCGACTGTTGGAAGGCTTGCAGCTTGTAGACACCTCTGAGGTGGCTGTGAACAGTGCCAGAAAGAGGATCGTGATTGTTTTGGCGAGACTTGGCCTTGTCGACTTGGATGGCGATGGGGATGATGGAAAGATTGGCCTTAGCGAGGCTGAGATGATCGTCGAGAGTAACGTGAGGTGCATGGACCCGCTCATGGGAGAGTGGCCGTGGAATGAAAGGCCAATGCTAATGATCTCCAGACCGCCATGGCTTAGGATAAAGGACAGATTCAGAGGACATCCGGATGGGAGCGCACTGAGAAAAGAGCTTTCCAGCCAGCTTCGGGAATTCAAGGGTTCGGATGGGAAGGCTAGATTCTCGGCCATTAAGGGAAACGTGAATCTATACCGCCTCTACATAGAGAGGTCTCTGCAAATCTCGCAGAACGGAGGTAGGGTTAGGCTAGTGGTACCGTGTTCGGTTCTTAGAGAAAAGAGCAGTCTTCCACTAAGGAAGCTCTTGGTAGAGTCAAACAATTGGGATTCGGTCTGGTCATTCCCTGAAGACTCGAGGCTTCTTTTTGGAGGGTCGCAAGGAGTATCAGTAATCGGAATCACCGTCGGCGAAGAGACCGACGTCATGACCAGCTTCGGACCTCTCCTCGTCGATGACATTTCACCTGGAAGGGGGCTTGAATCTGATGCTCCTTTCTTGGAGCTCGAGAGGGGTCCTTGGTCCTCTTGGACGGATGCCTCGTGGGCGGTTCCAAAGATGCCTAGAGATGAAACGAGCAGAAGCAGAACCATTCTTGCAATAGGAAATCTAGCAGATAAGCCCAGACTTGTCGAAGAGGGGACAAGCCTGAATCCTAGCGGCATGCCAATCAAGGTCAGAGTGGGTGAGGTGGAGAGATCCGTGTGGAAAAAGGAAATCAGCGATTGGACTGGGAAAGCGGGCGAGGTGCCTTTCATCAGAGCCGCCCACATCAGCTTCAAAGGCGGCATGGGGACTCTGGCACACCCTGCATTCGACACGGATTCAGAGGCTAGAAAATCTGCATGGAAGGGAGCAAGTGAGATGTGCGTGCAAAGCCGAATTGTTTGCCAGTCTGTTGTAAACCCCCAATCTGAGAGGAGATTGGTTTGGGCCGTGGTTCCAGAGGGTTGTGTCCTAGGGAATTCTGTCAGCTTCCTCGACCTTCCGAAAGAAGTCGAGGACGGTCTGAGTGAGAGTTTCGGTTCTCTTGAGGATGGTTTGGACTTCTTGGCTAATAGATTGAATTCCGAAGACCTCGACCTCTGGTCCAGAGCATGGGCCGCAAACAACAATGTGAACAACTACGAGATCGAAATGCTTCCGTTCGAAATCGAAGAGGACGGGGGCTCATTCCCCATGCTGGGAAACTAATGTCGCTTGATTGAAGAATGCGGATTTCGTTTTCCTAGTTCCGGAAAAACGCCCATTTTGAGAATGGATTAATATCCTTTGATTGCATACGCGGCACGTTCCCAACTTGGAATTGACAAAGGAGAGACGCAATGGGAATTAATCCGAAGATTGGAATTACCGGTCTGCCCCGTTCTGGAAAATCTGCTGTCCTCCAGAAGGTTGTCGACATGATTACCGAGGAGGGGAGCGGTTTCAGGAGGACCAGAGGGCCATCTCCACCGGAGCACGTCGTAGGGGGGATGAGGTGCGAGCCAGTGATAGAGAACGGAGAGAGAGTAGGGTACGCCTGCGTCAACATCCTCACTGGTGAGAAGGGAATAATGGCACATCGAGAGATCGACTCTAGGAACAGGGTTCTCGGTTTTGGGATAGACCCCACGGAGATTGACAGGGTGGGCGTTCCCGCAATAATGGACAGTATCGGCAATTGTGAGATACTGGTTATCGACGAAGTAGGGAAGTTCACCGTAGAAAGCGAGGGTTTCGTCAATGTTGTCAGACTGGCTCTTCAGCATGACTTGCCAACACTCCTCACCCTGCACAAGAAGAGCAGGCACCCCCTGCTCCAGGACATCAGGAGAAGGGATGACGCAAGAATTCTAGAGGTGACTCCGGTCAACAGATCGCTTCTGCCGTACAAGATTCACAAGCTTATCCAAGAGTTGTAGTGATTCTTAGTCAAGTTGATGCGAAATGTCGTTTGCGTCGAGGCATGGAGTCGCCGGCATCTAGGTTGACTAGACTCCTAGTCGGGTTCATCATCGCGCTGTTGGTCATGGCTTCTATTTCCATTCTGAATGAAGGAGAGTTATCCCTATCAGACGCGATGGTCGTGATTCCCGTTGCTATGAGCATCATGGCCGGAATCCTGCTTCTGGTGATGATTGCAGGGAGAGGGCGCCCCCAAGGTGGCTGGTTCACCGACTCCTGGATCAGCAGAGAGCCAGAGGATGAGATGCGCTCGAGGCTTGAAAGGGAGAGAGATGAGGCCAGTATGCAGGACATAGGTTCCAAATGGGCTAGGATGGAAATGGAGCATCTGGAGTCCAAACACGGTGAGGAGTAGCAAGCGAAACCTTGACCCTACCCCCCCTGCACGAATGGCTGGGTGATAGTGTGGGAGACGTACCTAGAGATTTGAGATACACCAAAGAACACGAGTGGGTAAGAGTTGAGGGAGACGAGGTCAGTATCGGAATTACTGACTTCGCTCAGAACGCCCTGACCGAAGTAGTGTGGGTGGAGCTGCCAGAGGTGGATTCGGAAGTCGAGGTGATGGAGTCCTTCGCAAGTGTCGAATCGGTGAAGTCGGTCAGCGAGATATACGCGCCTGTCGCAGGAACGGTGTCCGAAGTGAACGAGGCTCTCGAGGACGAGCCAGAGAAGATCAACGAGGACCCATATGGTGAAGGTTGGATATGCAAGATCAAGACTGACGGAGGCGTTGACGTTAGCGAACTGCTCGATTCGGACGGATACTCCGCATTGATCGGAGACTGAAGATGAGTGAGTGCAGGCGCGTCCACATCTACGTAGACGGTTCTTGCAGTGAGAATCGCAATGTTACCTCAGAGACGAGGGCCGGCTGGGGACTTTGTGTAATTGTCAATGATAGCGGGTCCGGCAACGGCAAGGGACACCTGCTCACTGAGGTGA
>NYST01000006.1 GCA_002683155.1 Methanobacteriota archaeon
GGTTTTCCAGGAGTTGGTTTGAATGGTACCTTCGTCTGTGTGCCGCAAAGGGTGCACTTTGCCGGGTGCATCTCCCTCTGGGGTCTTCCACCACCCCTTCCTCTAGAAGATGGAGTGCGCTTAGCGGATTCTGGTATCTCGTGAGTCCAACCCCTCCTGTGATCGGCTACTGGAGACAAGTATGGCCTTGCCCCATCATGCCCCAACATAGCCTCTGCTTCACCGGACCAGCGCTCCCCAGGACGGTTTAACTTCTGGATATCGGACCCCTTTGGTATTTCGAAGCCGTGTCCAAAGCCATTAGAAAGGGATCTGAAACCTCTGTAATCGCAGCGTGGACACTCGACGTTGAAGTCCGGAGTAGTATCACTCGCAATCAGGTCCTCCCCACAAGGTGGGCAAGATGCGTAGAGGACACCAAGATCCGGATTGCCCTTTGTCGTTGCCTTGAGCATTGGATCGACATTGATTATCTTGGCACGAACGATGTCTCTCTTTCTCATGGCGTCGCCGGCCGATGGAATGAATCGATCCACTATCTCGGAGACGTAAACATCCGCGAATAGTTTCAGGGCTGGAACGTCCCTGTGTCCGCCCTCGTTGTTCTCAATGTGTAAAACACGGAGTTCCGCAGTCTTCTCGTTGAGTCGGTTCACCTCTCCGATTATGACATCACCAATCTTAGGGGAATTTATCTGGGGTACTGATGCATCTACAGAAATAACTCCAGAGTTGCTCACAAGGTTGCCTGAAAGTACAGCCACAGGACCTCGGTCAGTCAAATGTATCCCATGGCCCAGTTCTTCTCCCGGACCAACTTCAACAGAAAATCCAGGGGTAACTTGGTCACCGACCGATGCTATCATCGGCTCGCCGAGCCGAAGACCCCCTATGAACGGTACGGCATATGTTGGATCCACTATTGCGGGGTTAATCGCCAAAATGCAGCTCTAGTCTTGCCCCGCTGCCTACTGTGGTGAGCATACGTCGCGGGGAGAGGGAAATCGACCTCACCGTATCTCTCCACGGACCATCCGTGCCCCTCAAACAGTGCCCCTATGTGGTTCGCTTCGGCACTGTGCATCAGGTGAGAAGGAAGCCTAGCAGACAGGATTGAGTTGAGGAATGGGCGGTCGGCCCTCGGAGACTGACGGCCCCAGGGCGGGTTGCTGATTACGACGTCGGCTGAGCCTATTTCAATCGAATCGCCCCCAATACTAGCTTGTATCACTTCTACAGAGTCAATAAAGCCCATCTTCTCAGCATTGTACTTGGCGGTATCACAAGCCGCTTGATCGGCTTCGATAAGAATCGCCCTTTCTGCACCCAGAACCATTGCTCCTAGCCCTAGTAGCCCATTTCCTGCTCCCAAATCGGCCACGGTACATCCGACAAACAAATCTCCGAATGCAGAAATGTCGGAAAGCCATCTGGCGGCGATTTCACCGTCAGTGCAGTACTGCTCAAGTTCGACTGAAGGGGATTGAATTTTCTCGAGTCGGGAAAGCATCATCGCAAGCCTCCTGGTTCTCATGGCCCGGGATGGGCTCACCTAAGAAAATCTGTTCCAGATTTCCGAAATGCTGATGCCATCTGAGAGTTCAAGTACTCTGGATTTCAATGCACTTGTATGGCTGAGTTATCGGAGCCAATACTGAGTGTAATTGCCGCGCTGATTTCAGCAGCCGTAGTATGGAAAATTATGTCAGAGCGAGGAGGGAGACTGGTAGAAGAAGCGAAGTCCCAGAGTGAAGTTAAGGTGGCGACTACGGAGGCCCGGCTAGAAGCCCTGATGGGGGAGAAGGATACAATGCAGAAGCAGATGCAAAATGCATTTGAGGTAGCTGCCGCCAACGCATTCAATACTGCCGTGAAGAATGCTGACGACGAAAAGGAGTCTTCTTTCAAGAAAGCGACTTCCGAATTATCCAACAGTATGGTAAAGTACATTCAAGCCATTAATGAAGCCGACAAGGCGGATTCCTTACGAATTCTGGGATTGGAAAAGGAAATTGAAACCATGAGTAAGTTGGGAATTACTCTGGCTGATGAGACAAAGGAGCTCACACTTGCTCTTAGGGGTGACTCTCAGGCACAGGGTGCTTGGGGCGAAGTAGTCGTTGAGAATCTCCTACAAAGTATGGGTTTCGTAGAACAGCGCGACTATGTCAAACAATTTTCTGAGACTGGAGCGGATAGAAAGCGAAAGAGGGTTGACTTCGTCCTAAATCTCCCTGATAAGAGGCAAGTTGTAATTGACTCGAAGGTCTCCTTAACCGCATACACAGAATATGTTAACGCGGACAGCGAAGAAGGGTCTGTTGCTGCTATGAAAGCGCACTGCAAATCAATTCGAAAGCATGCTCAAGATCTCGCTTCAAAGAATTACCAACACATGGAGAGTATTGACACTCTGGATTTCGTCCTCATGGTAGTCCCATTGGAAAGTGCATTCATAGATGCCATGAGGGTTGATCCTGGCCTATATGAAGATCTAGTGGCGGATCGGCGGGTAAAAATAGTCAGTGGCTCATCATTAATGATTTCCCTATTGCTCATCCAGGAGCTATGGAAGAGGGAGAATCAGTCTCGAAACCAAATGGCACTATTGGAGAGAGGAGGTCACCTTCACGATAAGATAGTCACATTCCTTGAGTCTTTTACAGCAATTGGTTTCGAACTCGGGCAGGCGAAAGCGGCATACGATGATGCGGAGAATCAATTGACCAGAGGGACCGGCAATGTCATCAGACAAACGGAGATGCTCAGGGAACTTGGGGCTAAGGTGAAAAAGGACCTTCGAGAGAAAAGTGGAGTCAGAAAAATAGCGGAGGAGTCGGAAGAGGAGTGATTTACCCCTGCTTCTTCGCAAATCCATGATTGACTGGACTGCTCACGATTTCCACCCCGTAGTACATCTGCCTGATGAATACGAAGTAAGGGACTTCACGTCGGGCGAATACTCCCCTTCGAAGTACGATTTTGACATCGGCAGATACGATGAACTGCGCCCTGGGATGTATTCCACTGATCTCTTTGAAGGAAATCGATTCCTACACATTGGTGTCGACATTGGTGCGCCTGTAGGGACCCCATGCATGGCTTTCGCCGACGGAGAAATCTCGCACTTCGGCTACAATCCTGCTGACGGAGATTATGGCAATGTGGTGATTACCAAGCACTTGCTTGGAGGAGTTCGACTCTGGGCCCTATATGGGCACTTGGACGCGTCCTCGATTGCGGGAAAAAAAGTAGGCCAACCAGTCTCCGCCGGAGAAGTAATCTGTTGGATGGGCGATAAACACGAGAATGGTGGCTGGGAGCCACACCTTCACTTCCAATTGTCACTAATCGAACCCGCGACTCATGATATGCCGGGAGTGGTTGATCCCAAGTACAGAGAACAGGCACTAGAAGAGTACCCGGACCCTAGGCTAGTTCTGGGGCCGATTTACTGAAGCGAGGCGAGATGTTCCTTCAACGACTCTATCGCTGGCATTTCAGATGGATCCTCCCCTCTCAAGACGGCTACTCCTATCGATATCCAATCTGTAACGTGGGCCGCATACAGGAGCCTTTCAAGCAGACTTTCTCCTTCGCACTGGAATTTCCAAGTTGGTGTTGCCTCTATCTCCTGGATCATCCACTCGATTCTGGCACTGGTTCGAGGGTTTAGTCCATCACAAGAGAATAGCAGAAGCGCTCGATTATGAGGTTCTTTGCCGGTCCATGCGACTATCTCATTGTGATTCATCTCAGGCAGATCTGTAGAACCGGCGAACATTGCCGAGTTTTCATTCAGCTGACATGAAAAACGGTATGCTGCTGGACCTAGTGAAGTAGGGGCGACGATTCCGATTTCACTCCCAACTAAGGAGCGGGAGAGAGTCGCGGCCATTCCGGAATTGGTGCACAAGTCTGATTCTGCTGATACTTGAGAAAGTCGACCAAGCATAGCAGAAATCTCTTCAGGTTTTGGCCTTGGGAGCAGCCCTAGCCCCCAACATGCCGACAATTGAGTCCCAAAGATGTGCCCAAAGGCTGAACGAGGCATTTGTCCGGGAGGGACACGAAGAGAAACTGAATCGTCGGTTTCGGAGAGAATGCCCTCCAACTCTCCTCCAGAGCAAATTCCGACGACGGTCCCGCCTGCTGAAATAGCCTCTCTAACCCCGTCCAGGGTCTCTTCCGTATTTCCAGAATAAGAGGTCGCCAAAACGAGCCACTCTGGACCCCACCAACTAGGCAACCCATAGTCAGACCAGACAACGAATGGAAGGCCACCAGAATCATCGGAGAGGGCCTTCAGGAACAAGCCTCCTGCACCTGAACCGCCCATCCCGAGACATATGACTCCGTTCCAGTCCGAGTCTTCCACAATGCCCAAATCGGCGGACATTGAGGACTGCAGGTCGTCGACAAACTTCCTGGTGAATCCGGCCATGTCGCGAGGATCCAGTTCGGAAAGCAAATCTTCGAAATCGGGCTCGCTCATTTACCCCCCTCCTTGCCGGAGACTGGTAAAGCCAGCCATCCCCCATCTATGAATCCAACACGTAAATCAATCGCCTCGCCGTCATCATCGTACGGGAGTGCGACGGTTGAGACCTTGTAGTCAGAAGGATCCATGAATTCAGCGCCAGAGCTATCTCGGTTGAGAATCTGCACATTACTCTGTTCGGCACGAGCACATACCACACTAGAGGACTCCATGTCCCTCCATGTCGCCCCGGACCTCTCAAAACGGTCCACTTTCCTTAGAATTGGTCCATCCTTCTGCCAACTATCCACCAGCCATATGGATTTCTTGAATCTGACCACGTCGCCGATGGAGTAAGCAGGCTTCCTATAACTTAGAGTAAGCCTCGTGACCTCCACACCCTCGTTGACCCCTACGACGGTTGAGCTCTCCTTGACCGAACCACCGAATGATCGTGTGAGTTTTCTGCCCCATGTCCTTGCGAGACTCTTGGAGCCCAGTTGGAGGTCCCAACCACCGGTTACCGGACCTTCTTTCGAGACGAAGAACATGGGATTTGGCTCCATCGAATCGAGCAACTCATCCAAGGTCGATCTGAGATCTGATAGTTCTTCTTCGTTCAGTTTCCTACCCGCGGACCTTAGTTGGACTGTTGCCTCGAAGTAATCTCCGTCCTTCCTCGTACAAGGGGTGCAGACCGCATTGCTAGTCTGCAAAAGCGTAGAGTGCGAGTCATGGAATTCATAACCATCAATCGTGCCTGAGACTTCGATATGCAATCTATTTGTCCTCTGGTCGATTTCCTGAACCGAAAAGTCGACTGAAATCTTCTTGGCCCTCACCTCGAGAATCAGATTCTCCCTAATACGGAGATCTGCGATTCCATCTCCGCCCATAGTGGACCAACCCCCTCTGATTTCGAACGACTCACACTTTGCACAGCGCCTCTGCTGAATCGTTTCTGGCATCTTCGAGAGGGTCGTCCTCTTCCTGAGGCAGGATTCGCATAGCCTGTCTGTGGACAACGGGGGTTCTGCTCCGCATGTGATGCAAAAGGCACCTCCAGACATAAGATCACCAGTTCCCCGCCAAGCCGCCCCGTTAGAAGGCTTCCGAGAACATGGGGTCATCTTTCAGCATCTTGGAAGGTTTTCTCGTCGATCTTTCTCTTGAGGGCGAAGAGTTGTGAAATCCTGCTAAAGGAATAGTAGCCCAAGATGATAGCCAACAGTGCATAGGTGACTATGGCAGCTGTTTCTCCGGTCAATCCATCTCCCCCTTGTCAATCTCCTTATTCAATGACTCTAACTCCGCCCTTAGATTGTATATCGAGTAGTTCAGCAAAACTAAACCAACGAACAGGATCATGAATGAAATTGCGCCAAAACCCATCANACTNCGTATTTCCGGGGCNACCCCGGTTTCCTCGGAATCCCTCAGAATNACTCCNGGGTGCCTNTTCCTCCAGATTGTTGTTGCCGCAGCGGTAATTGGTACCAGAATGAATCCGAANAAACCAATGGCGGCTAGTGTGTCCCTGGTTTCTTCCCCGTCGGGCTGGCTCCTTANTGACATCACNAGGAACAAGGCCACCGAAGTCAAGAGTGCGTATGTGTTTAGCCTAACATCGCCCCAGTCCCAAAAGACCCCCCATTCGACGGACCCCCATATCGGACCCGATATCAGGACCCCTAAACCGAACAGCAGACCAAGTTCAGAGCTAATGACGACCATAGCCCACCCCCTCTCAGAGCGCTTGACGTACCATGAAACGGCACCAAGGAAGAGAAGGCAAAAGGACAGGAATGAGGACCATGCGAATGGTACGTGCCAGAATAGTATCCGATATGCCTCGGGGGCGTTCCAATTATCAGGGTCGACCAAAGGGGCTTGGAAGAATCCAAGGAAGGCCGTAATTGTGGCACATGATAGCCCCAATACAGTAATGACTACCGCTGAGTCTCTGTAATCTCCCACAGGTGTGCGAAAAACAACATAGTGATGAATGCTGTTGGTCAGTAATCTGGAATCAAGATAGCAGAGAGCCAGACAAGAGCAGAGATTACGCTAGCAACGATACAAGTGACCAATGGTTCGTGAATTGATGTGCCCCAGGTCATCCCGTTGTCAATGATTGAAGAAAGTGCATCTGTCAATTCGAGGAAAGGCCAGACCATTACTACCAGCAGGAGTGGTGCAGGGGCGGCTGAAGACCTAGAAAGGTCGGAAACCAAGAGATGGAGGGCCGTAGATGCAATCGCCAAGTCCATCATGGCCAAGGCGGGAATCCACAACCACGCCAGCACCTCGGAAGAAACTTGGGCATCAACAGATCCTGAAAGCACGAACCAGGAAAGGTATGTTACCGGGATCGGCAGAATAATCGAAGCCCCGGTAATTGAGAAAGCTGGTCTTGCCATCGGGCCGGCGACAGCATCCCACCAACGACCACAATCAGACTCGGAAAGCCTGGATACCAATGCGGGTGATGAGATCGATGCGATAAAGGCAGGAGCGAGTACCAAAGCAGAGAGGAGCCTGCTATCATGAGACTGTAGGTCGTAATCCATCAACAAGGCATAAGAGAGTAGGATGGCAACAATTGCTGGGGTTGCCCTTCCAACTGTTTCTATGGGGTTTCGGATCTCCATTCTAATTGACCAACGGATTAGAGATGAGATTGCGCGCTTCTCGGATGATTTGACGGGTTTGGGCAATTCACAGATTTCTCCGATTGACTTCCCGGGCGATTCACTCAGGATACTGTCTTCGATTGAAATTATCCTATCTGCACATGACGAGAGGTCTTTGTCATGAGTTGCAAACAAAATACCATGATTCCGGGATGATAGCGCCCTAATCCACCCCTTCAGTATCTCTTTTGCGGAGTCGTCTAGACCTTCAGATGGCTCGTCTAGAAGGACTACTCTGGGAGTCTCGCTTAGTACTGCAGGGGCCAAGCCGCACAATATGGATAGTCTACGTCTGAGCCCGCCAGAAAGGTGTGCGACGCGATCGTCGGACCTATGGCGGAGGCCCCAGTGCCCCAATAGGACCTCTATTTTCTCCCTCCGAGGATGAATGCCTGAGGCAGAAAGGGATACTTCCAATCTCTCTGAAACAGTCTCTTCACCAGAGATTCCACCCTTCTGAAGTGTCAGACCCATGGGGGGAGGAGGGTTTCTGCGACCATCCGAGTCCCTAACCAATATCGATTCCCCCTCATCATGCCAGATTACTTCCCCTGACCTCAATGGCAAGATTCCAGCAAAAGACTCGATCAGGGTCGTCTTTCCAGATCCATTGTCACCCATTACTGAAACTACTTCTCCCGATCCTATGGTGGCAGAAGCACTATTCAGCACCACGGATGGTCCCCTGTGTACTTCTATCCCATTTACCTGGGCCAATGTCGATATGGGCATATTGTGCCGGCAGAGGACTGTCATATTGAGTGTTCCATAACTGCGAATCCCTCTTTAGAGCAAACATCTGGGACCAATCAATGACCAGAGACACAGACTTTCTCTGGGAGCATTTAGAGACGATTGACTTTCTCTGGATTGCGATTCTCTTTTTGGCTGCGGTTGGACCGATATTCTACGCTGCCAGGAAAGGGGATAGTTTGGCGCTTGCAGTGGTTCTTTCTCTACTTCTTGTCCATTTCGTCCAGTACTTCTTGACAGTTCTCCAACACGAGTTCTTTGATTTCTTTCCTGTCGATATTTTCGGCCTGATACCTTCTTTGTCAGGGGAACCTTCGCATTTCCACCGGATGTTCACTTCTGCATGGTTGCATGCCGATTTTATCCATGTTCTTTTCAACATCCTCGTAATAGCATTGGCCGGAGTTCCCCTTGAGCAGAGGTTGGGGGCAAAGAGATGGTTTGCTGTATACTTCATGGGATTCCTTGGTGGGAACCTCGCTTGGGTCTTGACCCATCCAGACTCAGATACTCCCGCGATTGGGGCTAGTGGGGCTGCATTCGGACTTCTGGGGGCGTACATGGCCTGCTGGCCTGAGGACAAAATCGAATTCCCCCTACTTTTGCTAATCAAAGCTTGGCCCGTTTGGCTAATTGCATTCATCCGACTAGGGATGGAAATTTTGCATATGTACACGATTCAGAGTGGCACTGCAGGAGAGGGTGATATAGCCCATATGGCACATGTGGGTGGGTTCTTCCTAGCTTACCTTTTCGCTAGACCCATCGCAAAGGGAGGGCCCAGTCCGATAGGAGATATTGGCGCTTCGGGAAAATCCTCTTCATTGTCGGATGATATCAGAAAACAGGCTACTGCTAGGATGGGTAGTTTGCAAAATGACCCTTGGTCGTACGCGGGAAAGGACTTGGAAGGGAGCGCTGCAAGAATTCTGACCAGACTTAGAGAAGAGGGGGACGAGTTGGAAACTAGGAGAGCCTGGCTAGAAGAGTTAGCTGAACACGTGATCTGTCCGGTTTGTGATGGGGAAATCATCGCTATCGAAGATAGGGGGGTATGCAGGTTGAAATGCTCTCTTTCCCAGAGTCACATGAAGTGGCCATAAGTGGCAATCTGGCAAGCACGTACAGGTTGGAGTTATACAGGTCTTGACTTTGGCTCTCTTAGAGAGCCATGGTCAGAGGTCGAGGAAAGTTCTTCCCATTTGTCATCGCGATTCTGGTTTTCTTGCTTGATGTGCCCATAGGGGCTGCTCATGTTCCGGATGTAGAAGATTCTGAATCTTCTGTTTTTATCAGAAGCGAAAGGCCAACTATTCCGCCATTGATGTGCGGAGAAGAAGAATGCCAGAAAGATCGTAGCCCGTCCCATACGCCTGTTGATTCTAGCCCCCCAGCAATGGAATTTGGGTGGTGGGATGGTTTCTGGTCCGACTCGGACGCCAATGGTTTGGATGACAGGCTCCAACTTATCTTAGCAGGCGAGAGGGAGTCGGTCTCGCTTACTTCAATCGTTGGATCCGATGGCAGGGGCACAGTAGCAATAATTGTCCACTATGCTTGGCACCCGGGAGAATCGGATATCAATTCATTGAGGGGCAAGATCGAGGAATATGGTTGGGAAAAGGAAGGATCTTGGTTCATGGTGATGGATCACCTAGATGCCATTGTCCTAGATCACGTTCCCATTAGTTCTCTTGTCGGCATATGGGGGCTAGATGGAGTGGTTCTTGTCGAGGAACAGAACGTCATCGTCCCATATCTGGATAAAGCGACGAAAGGGTCCAAGGTTAGGACCTCGGGAGTCTATGACGAGGCTTTGAGAGGCCTTGGTTACCATGGATCTGGTAAAGTAATCGCGATTCTTGATACCGGTGTAGACAATGAGCACTTCTCACTTGACGATTTCTCGGACAACAACAAGGACAACACAAAGGAGCCAGATGACTTAGAGGACCCCAAATGGGTCGGAGGATGCGATGCAACGGGAGTGGGGCAATCAGGATGCAATGATGAGGACCCAGATGATGGGGATGGACACGGGACTCACGTAGCCGGAATAGCACTCGGAACTGGAGACTCCAGCCGGATTAATCAGGGGTACGCCCCGGGTTCTTATCTTGTCGATGTGAAAGTCATGGAAGACTATGGCGGAGGAAACTCCCAGTCAATTCTAGCCGGAATCCAGTGGGCAATTAATAACAAAGACACCGATTGGGGGAATAATGGATCAAGCAAAGGCATCCATGTACTTTCGATGTCCTTCGGAAGAGCTAGCACCGTTGGAGACAACAACGAAGATGGGACCTCAGCAGAAGGAAATCTGGTTAATCAGGCCTCAGAGAATGGTTTGGTCTGCGTAGCGGCAATTGGAAATGATGGGGCAAACAATGTTAACTCCGTAGGCGCGGCTGATACCTCAATCACCGTTGGATGGCTAGATGACAAGAATACGATAGAACGTAGCGATGACTCGATTAGCTCAAACTCAAACTATGGCCCGAGACTGGATGACGACGACGACGACTCTTGGGACGAAATGAAACCCTGGGTAGTGGCACCCGGATCCAATATCAACTCTGCAGAGCATGCCGAATCATCTGGAATAATTCCGGGTTCAGACGTCAATAGGGCAAGTGATGACTACACGCAATTATCAGGATCCAGTATGTCCACTCCTGCAGTGGCCGGACTTGTGGCAATAATGCTAGAAATCGGCGAAATGCGCAAAATGCCATTCATGGAGGAAGATAATCCTGGGATAGAGAGATATGAAGCCATAAGGAGTTTTCTCGCAAGTGGCTCTGAGTTCAGAGATGAATGGTCCACAGATGATAAATGGCAAGGAAACAACTGGAACACCAAATATGGTTTCGGAATTATTGACGGCGGAAATGTGGCTAGTGAGATGTTCGGCTACACTGGAGGCGGCGGAGGCAATGAGACATCAGGACCCGGAGCGAACCAAGAGGGGCATTGGGTCGAGATAGAAAGTCCGTCAGCTTATTCATGGTTGGTGGAGGGAAGAGGGTACAATCTGAGAGGCCATATCAACGAACATGGCGAGGACAATGGCACTATCGAGGAAGTCGTCGTAAGTGTGGAGATGGAATACAGGGAGACTTCCGACACGCCCAAGCAAAAGTCTACTCTGGTAAACTGGTCGAATCCCACGGGAATAGCCAACTGGACTACGCCATTCGAAGTTCCAGACCTTCCGGATGAATACACCGATGTTTCAGTAACAGGGATGGTTGCAGCGAGGAATGACATAGGCAGATGGAGCAATACAACTGAGTTCTTCTTCCCAGTGGGCAGAGTCAACATCTCGCTAGAAGGCCCTAGTGGCCAAGGCGATTTGGAAGGGAATGTGAGAGTTCATGGACAGTTCCATTCAATAGGAAATGCCACAATTCAATGGAGATTAGACAGCGAGGAATGGCAGGATGGTACATTTTACCACGATGGAGATTGGACAATAGAGGACCAAAAGGGAATGAGGCACGCAACATCCAGGTACAAAGGGGATGGTAGTCTCGATCCTGATTTCCAAGGTCACGCATATTGTTTCCATATGTTCAAAGCTCCTCAGAATTCTGGAAATGGAGTA
This sequence comes from Methanobacteriota archaeon, assembly GCA_002683155.1. Classification (GTDB taxonomy): domain Archaea; phylum Thermoplasmatota; class Poseidoniia; order Poseidoniales; family Thalassarchaeaceae; genus UBA36. Next base: position 11,534 of record NYST01000006.1, read on the forward strand.
GATTGCAAAGATGATGATGATGGATGGACTGAATGGAGTTTCAACTGGGACACGACACAGCACAAAGATGACGAATACCGAATCTCAGTAAGAGTTCTTAGCGCTGTTGGGGTGATTTCTAAAGAGATCAGGAGGGTTGTCAAAGTCGACAACATAGACCCTATGCCAGACTTGATTTTTGTTAGTAAATCTATTTCAGTCCAGGAGTTCGGCATTCCGATGCAGGAATCATTCGTCAACACGTTCTTGGAAGTCAGGGCCACGATTAGGAATACAGGGGACAAAGCTGCCACCGACGTCGGGGTAATTCTGGAAGAATGGGGAGAAAGGCGAGACGAGTATGTGATTTCAAACATAGACTCCGGCCAGTTCGTTGAAGTCGTACTGTATTGGAATCCGATGGACTCAGGTGACGCCCTCATATCCATAACCATCGACCCCCTGAATTCGATCCAAGAGTTAGACGACAGCAACAACGACCTTGTCGGTTCCTTCTCCGTCAACCCGAGGCCACCCGGGGTCGACCTTGCGATTCGGCCGGGATCAATCTCTGCAGTGACGGTGTCTAGCCCGATTCCAAGACCTGGTGAGTCTGCAGTTATCCAAGCGAGAGTAGACAACCTAGGCTCACAGGATGCAGTCGGAGTCTCAGGTTCTCTGGAAATAATGACAGATAGGGGGTGGCAATTGATTGGAAATTCAACCACTCCACTAGTACTGGGAGGGTCTCACTCGATGATTTCTTTTCCCTTTTCTCCAAATGCCACGGGACCACTAGACGTTAGGGTGAGTGTCATTTTGGAAAGCGGAGGGGACAATGACTGGTCGAATAACGAACGCCTCAAGACCATTCTCATCGATAGTACGACCCTGTCGGGACCGAGGAATGCTGACCTCAATCCCGGGGAGGCACCCCTTGCCATAGTAAGCCTAGACAGCGAAGAGGGCGACGATCTGTTAATTGGCGAGAAAGACGGGTCTCTTTTCATGTACAAACTAACTGAGAGCAAATCGTTAATTGAATGCAATAGCGTGATTGAGGAACGATGGTCGGGAGACATTGCAATAGTCGGAACTGACGAAGGTTTTGCACATATTGTTTGGACAAGACGCTACTTGGGGCCAAACTGGTACCTAATGCAGACTCTGAGTTACTCCACCATCGACTCAACTTGTAGAATTGCCCCCCCTCAGGACCTGCTTCCGGGAATTCCGCTTTCTGATGGCAAATATTGGGGCATAGACATGGACATCAGGGATTCGGAAATTCTTGTTTCCGGATATCACAGGGACGTTTTCAGCGGAGGTAGCCTAGAAGACGAGACCAACATCTTCCTACTCCATTCAGAAAACCCCCTGTCCTCAGATGACTGGAATCTTCAAGCTGAAATAATCCAGAACATCGAGGCCGACCCTTATCAGAATGATCCACTATCTATCGAATTTGGCCATGAACAGGCCCATATCCTATACCAAACAGTCAGAAATGACACCACTGGGAAGGACAGGCTTGGCGTTTGGTACTCTCATGGCGAGATTGGCCAGGAGAAGTGGACATATCGTAAAGCAGTAGGTGATGAGGCTGCCCTCCCTGTGCTGACAGTTATCGAAGATGATGGCGAGGATACCTTGGTATCGCTATGGAGAGAAGGGGACCCCCAAGACTCCGAGCTTATCGTTTTTGTAACGGATTCAAATTTCGTCACCATTGACGGAATGGAAACAAGAATTCCGGCAAGAGGAATGGCAGGAATCGGCATAGTAGAATCGGATAGGGGGATTCAGGTCCTATTTGACAGAGTCGGGGCAAGTGGCCCCCAAGTAGAGTACGGGTTAATTGACTATGATGATGGTTGGATAGGCCTCTCCAACACATTATTCAGAGGCCAATACAAGTCTATAGACAGGTCAGAAGATTCTGGAGAAACCATGATGATGGTCTCAGCATCTGATGGCTGGCAAATTAGGACTTTGATAGATGACGGTTCCTCCAAACGCGAAGGAAATCTAGCCGATCAGCTAAGATCATCTCTCGGCTTGGATAAAGAGAGTTTCGAGATTCTAGTAATTGGTGTCGCAATGGCTGTCCTCATTCTTGGAATGGTGACCTTGGTCGGAGTTTCCGCTCAGGGAGTCAGATGGATGGGTAGAAGGGGGTCCATTGACAAGGATGCCAGCGTAGTGATGGAGGATGACGTAGTTGATCTAGTAGGTGAAACCGATTTGTCGATTGCTTCAGACGAGGTCGAAATAGTCCGAGGTGAGGAGGATGTGCCCCCATTAAGCGGGCGCGATAGCAGGAGGGCAAGGAGAGAAAAGAGAGGTTATGAGGATAAGGCCGTGCTAGAAAATGGGGAGATAGAAACCATTGATGCGGCATTTGAAATCCCTATTCCCGCATCTCCAATGGCGCCCCAAAATGCAGGCCAAGTAAACTGCCCAGGATGTGGTAGCAGGTTCGCCAGGGAGCCCGGAGTAATGTCAACTAGGTGTCCTGTTTGTGGCTCGAAAATCGATCTCTGAGGTTAGGGGATGGTCACAATTCTTCTCGCTTCTGAATCCGAAAGGAGGAGGGATATGATGAGGGCCCTCCCAGAATCAGATGGGGGGAATTTACTATTCGGAGTTCTGGGAGAACCAGAACCTGAACCTTCGATGAGTCTTGCAGTCAATCTTCAGGTCGAAGCATCATGCATTCACAAGGCCAGGTCTGCCGTATTGGAATTTGGCCCCAATGAGGCGAATGGAGTAGAAATTATTGTGGTGTCAGACACTCTAGTCGAGGATCCCGATGATTGCCTGGTTGCATTGGGCAAACCAAGGGACAAAATTAGTGCTACTTCGACCCTGATTAGGCTCTCTGGAAGGAGACACAAAGTTTGGTCATCCACGGCAATTATCTCTAGAAATAGGCCTGGCATGCATGTTGGCCTGGGTTGGATGGCTGAGGTCTGGACTGATTTCGCAATAGTTGAATTTGATGAAATAGGAGTGGATGGAATGGAGGAACTGATAGGGACGGAATCATGGGTTGGTAAGGCTGGGGGTTATGATTTGGCCGGAAAGGCGGGCTCTTTTTCGAGAGTAATAGAGGGTGTTGATGTTACTGTTCTGGGTTTCTCGGCAAGGGGATTTGACGAAATCAGGAGATTGTTTCTCTAAACGAATGTGACGTCACCAAACTTCAAGACGAATTCGCGCTGAATCTCATCGAACCATTCAAGCATTGACGAATCGAAGCGGACAGTACAAACCTCATCATCGTGCAGCAAATCGTCTTGAATTCCCTTCAGTGTCCCCGGTGCAGCCCCACAGGAGACGCATGCTCCGTCTAGGTCTATCACTAGTGAAAGAGCCCTTCCTCCGTCGCTTCTTGCTACTATTTCCCCACTAGATACCACAAGGGCACCGCCATGCCCATCCAAAGCCGCCCTAACCGGGCCAAGTCTAGCCATCAGCGCGGGAACCAGAGATTCATCTGCAGATTCGAAAAGTCCAAGAAGGGATAATGAAAGTAGCCGAGAGGTCTCACTTGGATCAAATTTTTCTGAAATTCTACGTTCTGCCTCGTTCTGGATTGCTTCGCTGATCTGGGACCTGTAGGTTTCCTCTAGGTTATCTGAGACTCCCGCATCGCCACTATTGTTCATCCAATTTATGCGAATGTGAAGGCCATTATAGGGTCATCTAATGAAGCAAGAGATTGAATAGTCAGGTAGTTCCGGTGAGAGTCAGGGGGTTGAGTATGACATTGCTGGAGATTAAAGACCTGCATGCTGGCATTGACGGAAATGAAATTCTAAAGGGCATAAACCTGAAAATTGGACCTGGTGAAATTCATGCCATCATGGGTCGAAACGGTAGTGGTAAAACGACAACTGCGAATATCATAATGGGTCACCCGGACTTTGAGGTAGAGTCGGGGGATGTGTTGCTTGAGGGCGAGAGTCTGCTGGAATTAGAATCATGGGAGAGGGCTCGAAAGGGTGTCTTTCTCTCATTCCAGTATCCACAGGCAGTTCCGGGACTTCAGGTTGGAAATTTCCTACGGAAGTCGGTTGCTAGCATTAGAGGGGAAGAGGAGGCCAAGGGTTCTGCCTTCCGAGAGCGGTTGACTAAGGCGATGGAGGCACTCGATATACCACGTACCTTCATGTCGAGATATGTCAATGACGGTTTCAGCGGGGGGGAGAAGAAACGCTTTGAGATCCTACAACTGATGCTACTAAAGCCTCGACTTGCAGTTCTCGATGAGACAGATAGTGGCTTGGACATAGATGGGATAAGAACTGTGTCCGAAGGAGTAAATGCAGCAATCAGGGGAACTGATTCTGGAGCATTGATTATCACTCACTACTCTAGAATTCTGGAGCATGTGCAACCGGATATGGTGCATGTACTGTTGGATGGCAAGATTGTATCCTCAGGGGGACCTGAACTAGCTACAAAGCTTGAAGAGAAGGGTTACGAATGGCTGAAAAAAGAATGAGGTGCTTAGGTGGGAGATAACAGTGAAGCTCGCGAGGCGGTAGGGGAGTACAAGGCTGGATGGCATGACCCTGAAGACTCAACGATTAGATTCGACTTTGGCCTTTCAGAGGAAGTAGTCAGAGAAATATCTAATCTCAAGAATGAGCCTCAATGGATGACTGATATCCGAGTTAAAGCCTTCAATCACTTCTCTAAGAGGAAAATGCCAACATGGGGCAACATGTCAATGTTAGAAGAGATTGATTTCGACAACATCTGCTACTACCTGAGATCATCAGAATCTACTGAGAAGGACTGGGATGACGTGCCTGAGGACATCAGGAACACTTTCGAGAGGCTGGGTATTCCCGAAGCAGAGCAGAAGTGGTTGTCTGGTGTAACTGCTCAGTATGAGTCAGAGGCAGTATACCACAGCATCAGAGAAGACTTGGAAAGCCAAGGAGTGATTTTCCTCGATATGGACAGCGGGCTCAGGGAATATCCAGATCTAGTGAAAAAGTGGTTCTGTTCCGTGGTCCCTTACTCTGATAACAAATTCTCTGCGCTAAATACCGCAGTCTGGTCCGGTGGATCATTCATTTATGTGCCAGAAGGGGTTCACGTTGAGATGCCAGTACAGGCATACTTCAGAATCAATGCAAAGAATATGGGTCAATTCGAAAGGACCCTGATTATTGCTGATAAAGGAAGCAGCATCCATTACGTCGAAGGATGTACCGCTCCTACATACTCAACTGACTCACTGCACTCTGCGGTAGTAGAATTGATTGCTCTTCCAGGTTCGCACATCCGGTACTCGACTATCCAGAACTGGAGTTCAAATGTTTACAATCTAGTCACAAAGAGGGGAATAGCGCATGAAAAGGCCAAGATTGAGTGGGTAGATGGCAACATTGGAAGTAAACTCACGATGAAATATCCCGCTGTGATTCTTAAGGGCGAAGGCAGTCATGCAGAAGTTATTTCGGTTGCATATTCCGGAGAAGGTCAGCATCAAGATGCTGGGGCTAAGATTCACCACCTAGCATCCAACACAACTAGTAAAATTCTCTCAAAGAGCATCAGCAAAAATGGAGGCAGGGGGTCTTACAGAGGGATGGTTACAGTTTCGCCCAAAGCGGACAACTGTAAATTGAACGTGGTCTGTGACGCACTAATCCTGGATGAAGGTAGCAGATCGGACACATATCCCACAATGGAAGTAGCGAACGCAACTGCAAGGTGTGAACACGAGGCGAGTGTTTCGAAGGTCAGCGATGAGCAATTATTCTACCTAATGAGCCGTGGACACTCGGAGGAAGAGTCACTGGCGATGATTGTCAACGGTTTCTTCGAACCCTTCACAAGAGAGCTTCCCATGGAATACGCGGTGGAGCTCAATCAACTGATGGCTCTTGAGATGGAAGGAAGCATAGGTTGAGGTCGAATAATGGATTCGGCCTCGCGATACCTCAGAATGGAGACGCCAGATAAGGCGGATCATCTTTGGAGATACACTCCCTGGAAGAAGGTGCACCCTACTGGGGACTTGTCTGAGATCCCAGCTCTAGGTCAGCCCGAGATTAGTCTGAACCTGATTGACGGTTCGAAGGCCCCTAATGGAATCGAATTGAAACGCGGCGTTTCCGGGGAACCAGATTTCTCAATGAGCAACGCTTTGACAAATTCATTCCTTCATGCTTCGGCTAAGGATTCACAATGGACGTTGGTCGTGGACAGGGGTTTCTCTCCCGGCAAGCCTGTGATTCTTGATATTAAGGCGGATGATTTTCCATCCATTGCACACATCTCATTGGAAATAGGAAAGATGGCGGAATTTGAATTGATTACCAGGGTAACTGGCAACAGCGAATGGTTCGGACTACTAAGGACAGGTCAGATTCAAGACGGGGCAGTAGTGAATGATGTTGTAATCGGACTACTGGAAAGAGGCACCATGCTGCGCTCCGACCGAATTGAGATTTGCCGAGATGCTCAGGTCAGAGCAGGGACTGTTTCTTCGGGCTCTGATCGAACGAAGAGCGATCTTCGATACATTATGGGGGAAACCGGTGGAAACATCAGAGTCCTAGGATCGATCCTATCCACGGAATCTATGCACTTGGATCACCACATAGAAATCCACCATGAAGCACCCGAAACATTCAGCCGACTATCGTGGCACTCTGCTTGCGGGGGAAGCAGCAGAACCATTGGAACTGGGATGCTAACTATCAGGAAGGGATCCAAAGGAGCGGATGCCTCGCAGATTTTTCACAACCTATTGCTCTCCGAATCAGCGGAAGCGGATTCGATCCCGGAACTGGAAGTAATGGAGAATGATGTAGTTGGTTGTGGGCATGGAACAGCAAATGGACCAATAGACGAAAATCAGATGTTTTACCTCAAGTCCAGGGGGTTCGACGAGGAGGGCGCTAAGAATTCCTTGATAGCGGCATTCCTCAATTCTACCCTCTCGGAGATGGGTGGGGGAGAACTACACGAATGGCTCGTAAGTGAGTTGACCCTACAATTGGAAGCCCTCAATTCGTGAGTGGGGAAATTGATTTAGCCTGATGGCAGGCGCTAATGGCGTGGACAGTGACCATTGCAAGGATTTCCTCTGTCCCTGCGGTTTCAAAGGAGATGCGATCCCAATGCGCCAGCACATGGAATGCCCCCGTTGCTTCAGGGTAGTAGAGGCTTGTTGCGAAGGATTTCCAGAATATTGCTAGACTGGCAAAATAGTTTGGTTAGTTTTGGCAGATGATTAATTGGTGAAATATAAGGCGTAGGCCCCTTCGGGATTGATTGTGGGGCAGACTCTTCTGAAAAATGGACTGGAAGAAAAAAAACACGAGGAGAAAGTCTCCAAGATTCTAGGCGGAGTAGCATTTGGGTATCTGGCACTATGCTTTTTGGCCCCTCTTTCTCTTCCTTCTAATTCGGTACCGGAGCTCTCAGGGAGGGCGAATGCTATCGATTATGCATTCGAAAACAGTTGGGGGAATAATGGGCATGAAGAGGGGGGTTCTGTTGGTCACGACCAGTCGTTGCACGGTGGTAAATTTGCATGGAGTGAGTTGAATCCAATTTGGGCACTTGCATACGGATTTGGAGATATAAATTGCCATCAAAAACACGAGAGATCTTGGGAGATTAATGGAAACCAGATGCCAGTGTGTGCCAGAGACATCGGGATATTCTCGGGATTCTCCCTGGGGTGCCTGTTCTTCTTGCTGAGGGGCTTCAACAGATGGACAGTTAGGGATACGTTTCTCTCAGTTTTCAATGATGAATGGCTAATAGAGATATACGAGAAAGACAGGAGGATGATGGCGATGCTATTGATTATGGGCATAGGTCTGATTCCAATGGGCATTGATGGTTCCACCCAATTGCTTCTCAATTCGTACGAATCCAATAATTTGCTCAGGATAATCACCGGATTGGGTTCTGGATTTGTTGGCGGGTGGTGGTTTTCTTCGGCTTTCTCGGCCAGACCCAAGTTCTTCATAGAGGCCTCCAAAGTTGACCTACCTGCTGGTTCTAGACTAGTAGTAAAGTGATTTCACTTACCTAGCCACCAATCGACCAGCGATTCTATCGTCTCAGGGGGAGACCTGCCCTCTAACCCACTACCCAATATGGACAATCTGCTGATTGTGTCCATCAATGCACGTTCATGTCTTCCCGATTTGGCCATCTGACCCATAAAGAATCGAATATGCGTACTTGGATTGTTAGACTGCCATTTACTAATTTCCCTACGGAGGGGCCAGATTGCTAGAACAAGTTTTCCGAAAGATAAGAGTTCCTCCCTCAAATGTGATTTTGGCGCCTCCCGACCTACTAGATTCATCCTACGATATACCCAGCCCAATTCCTTGAGGAAACTGATGATCCTCTGAGTGTGCCGCTTGGAAACCGAACGAACTGGGCCCATTGAAGATCTTAGTTCGGAGATCTCTGCTGAATTGATTAGGGATAGAGTTCCGCATACAGAGGACATTGAGTGGTTTAGTATGTTTTTAGGGTAGTTTTGGTGGCCTTTATCCATAGATCTGAGTCCCTTGTTGTGACTTTCCTGGGCTGACTTTAGGACCCTCCATGGCGCTAACCCTTCTAACCATTCCAATTTTGTCTTGGATGGTTCAATGCCTATATCTGGCAGTGTACTTTGATTCTGTGATTCTCGTACCATGGTACTAATCTGAAATTGGTCAATTTCCTCCATTTCTACGTTTATGGGGATTGGCTTGCTGTTCATGAATGATCGAATTGCATTCTTCAGAGTGCTTCGAAGATTCTCCTGAGTCCCTTCGTTTGAAATCGGCCCCAGAATCGCACCCATGTCAAAGGGAGTGGGCATTTCCAATTCTCCGGAGAGAAGTTGCCTATACCCTTCCCTAATACGAATCTGTAATTCGGAGGTCTCAAAGTACTCTTCCTTGCTAGAGAGGCCGCGGAGCGTTCCCTTTCTTATTCTCTCCAATGCGATTTCTGGATCGCAATCTACCCAGATGCATAGATCCGGAATTAATGCTGCCGAATTCATCTGAGCGGCCCTCTCTAGACCGATTCCGCCAACTATTCCCTGATACACTAGAGAAGAGTGGATATTCCTCCCACTTACTACTGCTCTTCCTTCTTGGAGCCGCGGGAGGATCCACCCATGAGAGTGATCCAGACGATCTGCTGCGAAAAGGCCAGCCTCCTGATCAGGCGTTAGCGTCTGCCTCCTCACCGAATCTATTGCCAACCTTCCCAGGGCATGATCCCTCCGGGGTTCGGCTGTAATCTCTACAGATTTGAAACAGAACTCGGATTCTAGAACTTCATGCACAATCTGTGTTGCTAGGCCCTTTCCACTGCCATCCCCGCCTTCAATTGAGAACAGATACATGGGACTCTCCTGATGCCTAATGGCGACTACCAGAAAACTGTTCCTTAGACAATGTCACCAACCCCATACCAATCAAAATAAGTAAAGGGCCAATGAAAATCATGCCTCTGCTCCACAGACCGAGGAAAGAAAGCCACCATGCTCTTCTGTAGCTATTGCCACGATAAGCCTCTACTCCACCATAGACTCCCAATAGCCCGAGAAACACGGTCATCAGGGCAATAGCAGTGGCAATGGAAACGGAATTAGACTGATAGCTCTCGCCGCGCCTGTCAATTATGTTCTCGCCATTTCCCTCTGACATCGTTATTACTAGCTGTGCTTCATCTCCAGGGACGAAAAACAACTTAGTCGTATTGTTACCGCTGTGGGTAAAAGAAAGGAGGTAGGGCACTCGGCGGACTTCAATGACAGTGAATCTGCCGTCTGAATCCGTAAGCGTCTCCTTCCCAGTAGTTGCTCCCTCTACTGAAAGGAGCCTTACCCTCACCCCTTCAACAGGTTCGCCGCCCGAGTCGTTGCCCGTCCTTTCGGAGATTACAATTCCGGAAACATCAGAATATTCCTCTGACGAGTCCAAAGTAGCCGAGAGTATCTCATCGGGGGTTCCTGATATGAGCAGAATACCCAACTGAACGCCGATAAGACTGCCGATTATTATCAGAATGGCTCCTGCGACCCTTGTCGACGGCTCCTCGGAAATGTCCTCAATGAAGTACTCGAGATCGATTCGCCCCTCTTCATCTTCGACGACCATGTGGACTCCTAACGAGGGGAGTCCTTGAAGTTGGGCGTTTCCGGTTCTTTCTTCTTACGGATTATGCGGAATGCGAATAGAGACGTTGCCAGAGCCGCCCCTAAAATCGAAATCGTTGTCGGCAACTGGGAGTTTTCATTGGGACTCGGGGTTTCTTCTGGAATAATGAAATTGACCAAGTACATGTGAGTCCAGTTCTTTCCCGTAATCCAGAAACTATCTGAATTCCGATCAAATGCAATCCCATTCAATACCTCCTCTGGACCATCCCCCTGAGTAGAAGTTATTGCCAATGGGGATGAGAAAAAATCCACCTTACCCGAAGAGGCTGAGATTCTCAGTATCGTGTCATCCATCCAAATATTTGCATATATCTTGTCGCCCACACATTCTAATTCATTTAGATTAGAAACTTGCTCTCCATCCCAAGTTACCACCTTGGTATATTCTATTTCAAAATTTACTGGATCTCGAAATGAAAGTTCGGAAGTCCCATTGGACGTCACAAAATGCTCACCATTGTAGCAAATCCCCCAGCCCTCGCCTTGGAAACTGAAATTCCCAATAATACTAAGATTTGAGATATCAAATTCCAAAACCACCCCTTCCCTCCAAGTGAGCATGAAGATTGATTCCCCCTTTACTGTGATTCCTTCTCCGAAGTAGGAGTCTTGAATCTCGGTCTGCCTAATTATTTCCCCATTATTAGAGTCGACCTCGCTAATCCTGGAATGGCCATAAAGGCCCGAACTCTCGAAAATCGAGCTCCCGAGCATTTCAAGTCCCTGGGTGAATGAAGACTGATTGTGAGGAATTGTACTCACTATCTCGATATCCCTCTCTTCGGCATTTTGGTCACCTCCAGATGCCAATGATGGAGAGGAGAGAAGAATTAGGAGCACGGTGATGGGAACGATTGATGGCCCCGTCCCCCTGCCCATGTACGAACGATGCTCCATCGATGTTAAAATACGTCCTCGAGCAGTTTGTAGCAGATTGGCGAACGAGGTACTAATGATGGGTGGTGTTTCGGAAATCGGGACCTCTAGAAGAGTGGCACTGACGGCATTATCACTACTTGTGATTTTCATCTCCCCAATGTTTTCACAAATGGGTTTAGCAAGCACAGGGGGGCAACCAAGAAACTGCCTGAATACTTGGTCGATGGACGATACTGACAACATGACAACAAATGACGGGACATTTGCCGTCACTGTTGAGAAAATCTCTTCCAACGCGGCTATTTTTGTTGAAGACGGACAGATTGTCTCATCTACAGTTCTAAATGACATTGTGTCAAACTGGGAGTCAATCATTTTCCCATCAACAACCAACTATTTTGGGACTCCTCCGGACATTGATGACAATTGCCAGATAGAAATAGCGATTCTGTCCATAGATGGACCGGGGGGAGAAGAGGGATATTTTGAGGCCGGGGTTTCACCCCTACGTGAGGCTTTATTTCTAGACATAGATGACCTCTCGGAAAGGAATCGAGTTTTGGCACATGAGTTTGGTCAGTTGATCCATCAGAATAAAGATCCCTTCGAATACATCTGGGTAGATGAGGGGGCTGCTAGTCTTTCTGAGTTCATTAACTTCGGAGAGTCGGCGGAGTTAGAAGCGGAAGCGAATTCGTGGACTTTGAACTCAAGTACAAGCTTGAGATGGTGGGACGGCAGGGATTCTGATGCTGGGTCAAGTTTCCTATTTTTGTCATATTTAGCGGACAAACTGGGTGGTTCTTCGGCGATCCGGCAGTTGGTTTCGAATCCCTCACTGGGTGGGAACGGGGTCGAGAGCCTAGCTAGAAGCCCGGGTCCCGGATCAACCCCCGTAGGAAAAACGATGAGTGAAATCTTTGCAAACTTTAGCGCAGCTGTCACTCTTGATAGTGCCCAGGGCGCATTTGGATTCTCAGATCTAGATCTTTTAGAAGATTGCTCGGATGGAGGGTTCTGCAGGAGTGCTATCAGCGCAGAAAACGATCAGTGGTCAGAGGCATGGCAATCTCCAGGCCATACTATTGAAGGATGGGGGCTCAGGTCATTCAGATTCACGCAAGGTGATGGTTTTCCATTAAGCATCATGGTTCAACCAGACAGATTCGGTTTTGAAGGGGCTGTTCTTTCAAAGGAGGAGGGTTCTGGAACTTGGACTATGGAAAACCTGAGGATCGATGCAAACGATGGAAGGGGGACTGGTTTAGTTCCGGGTTTTGGGAATGCTACCTCAGAGGTTTTGCTCCTAGTGTGGTTCAATTCCCTCTTCGATGACTGTGATTTCGACTTTGCAAATTGTGGAGTTCTTTCTGGAGGGAGTTATCCTTCCGGGTCATTTACGGTAAGCGCCAGCCAAGTCACAAGCCCTGCCGAGGTATCGATAGACTCAATATCTGGATTTGATCGTGATGGGGACTTCCTGGATGATAGCGTAGAAATTGGAATTAGAGTCAGTTCGAGTGCATTTTCAGAGTCTTTGTCGGTAGAATTCTCAGCCTTCACCAACAACTCACTACATGATACTGCGGAATTCACGATTTCAGTAGGCAACTCTGATCCGGAAGTAATGTCAGTCTGGTTTACTCCTCCCTTTACCGGCGATTGGGCCTTTACGACAAAGATCAGGGATATCGCGGGAGAACTGCAGGACATTGCACAATCACTTCCTGAGCAGATTTCAAACATGAAACCCGTTGGTTCCGGATCAATCTCATCAAATGAAACTCAGACATGGTCGAATTCGTACATCTTTGGTGGGGGTTATGACTCGTGGGGATTCGGGTTCCAAAACGGTTCTTTCGGCCACAATGAGACTCCGCAATCGTACATCTGGGACTTGGGTGATGGAAACTCTTCAAGTTTGAAGAATCCAGTTCATTACTTCACGGAAGAGGGCGATTACTTGATCACACTAATCGTCAGAGACCAAGGGGGTTTCTTTTCTGAAGTTATTTCATGGGATATCACCGTAAATGACACCTCTGAGCCAATTCC
>NYST01000007.1 GCA_002683155.1 Methanobacteriota archaeon
GCAGATATAGCTTGATTCACTTCTACAAGAGACAATAGAAAATGAGCTAAAGGTCCCCCATTAATTGCAGTCCAGGATGTACCGGCCCTCCCTGACCACGGTGGTCTCGGTGTTGTTCCTGGCCTACATGGCCAACTCTATGTGGAACATTGTCCAGCTCTACCTGCCCCCACCTGCCTGTCCTGAAGCGGACAAAACTTGCATCTCTAACCTGGTGACCCCCAGTACCAAGCTCTCGCTGCTGGTGTTCTCCACGACGAAGACTCGACCACAGGCGGGCTCCGATCTCAAGTTCCTCCAAAGGCTCGACGTGGATGTGGAGGAGGAAAAGGAGATCCCTGCCAAAGTTAAGCTCCCTAAGTCAGTGACCAACAATGGGACGATGTATCTCTCCGTGTTTGCTTGTCACCCCGCCCTCGGGGACAAGGTGGATATGTCCGAAGACACTTGGTGGCATGACGTCATCAACAAGCCTCAGACATCGTATGTCCTGACAAAACTCACACAGTTTCACATCCCTGAGGCAGAGACTTTCAACCTCCTCGGGGACGAGAAGACCGAGGAGGAGAAGCCCAAGGTGTCAGTGGACAGGTCGAGGCCGGTGACCCACCTGAGGTCCCGAGTGATCCTCTCAGTGATGACCTGACATTCGAAACCAGCAGTGGAAATCCTTCCTGACTCTGCTACTTCCAACCATCCAGACTTGTCCCTGCAGACAATCTCTCTAACTTCATCATCCACCTCTGCGAAGCCCCCCTTTCCATCGGGGGTTATCCCCACTTCCTCCAACATCTCCCTTAGAAGCGTGAATACGGAGAGGCGATCCTCCCCCATGTCCGATAACCACTCTGGATGGGTTTCTGCAGACTTCCTATCCACTCTGCTTACGCCTCCTCCTGGGAAAGACCACAGATCTGGGAATGCAGGGAGCTGTGAACTCCGGTGGCCCATCAGAATCTCGTGCCCATACTCTCCGACCCTGCTCAGCATCACTGAAGCCGACTGGATATGGGGCCTCGCCTCTAAATGAGGTATCGAGAGTCCCTCCGGAACTTCGTCCATGAGCGCTCGAGGGGATTCGATGCTTCAACATGGCTACGATAACGATTGAATATCATGCTGGCCTTCGCAAAGCATGTTCTTTCGAATCGAGGGGGGATCTTGCTTCCTGGGGCCGGATAAGGTAACTTGGGGGTGCGATAATGAGGCCCCCTGAGACGATTGAAGAGGAGCTAGAGATTATCGCCCAGGCTCTTGAAGCCGGAATTGACCCCTTCCCGCCCAAGAAGAAACCAACGAGAATCGCAAAACTAGCCTTGGGTTGGTTCATGATAATAATGATGGTAAGTTGGGTATCTCAACTCCTCTACCAGTATGTCTAGTGTCTTCCCCTATGGAGATACTGTTAAATCAGTTCTTACTATCCTCATTTTGATGATAGTATCACATAAGCATAGGTATATTTTCATCAAAACCAGAAAGACCGCAGGAACAAGTATTGAAATCGCGCTTTCGGCAGATTGCGGACCTAATGACATCATCACTCTGAAAGTCGATGAAAAAATAAAAACCACTCTGGGATACAAAGAGTCCCAGAATACCGAAATAAATCCTAAAGGCATTTTCGATCGCCTGAAGGACCTATTCGGCTTTGATACGTCCTATTATTCGCACCTTCCAGCAAACAAAATCAGAAAGAAAATCGGTGAAGAAATTTTTTCTAATTATCATAAATTCTGCGTTGTTAGAAATCCATGGGACAGATTAGTTTCAACTTATTCCTGGCGAATTAAGAATTCAGAGTATTTCAACCTGGATACGGAAACCACATTCACAGAATTTATCGAACAATCCAACTCAGAAATATTGTCTGATAGGCATATGTTCACTGCGAATGGCAAGTCGATGGTTGACACAGTAATCAAGTACGAAAATTTAGATTCGGAATTGAATGACGTACTATCAAAACTTGGATTGCCCCCAGCCCAACTCCCCCTTGCCAAGTCCGGAGTTCGAACATCAAAGGCACACTACTCAACATACTATGATGACAAATCTATAGAGAAAATAAATCAGATTTGCTCTTGGGAAATTGAAGAATTTGGGTATACGTTTGAGGACCATCGCAATCGGCAATAGGTCGCCTTCAATCTAAGTGCGACTAAAACAATTTGAAGGGATGCCTCAGGTTTGGTAGTCCCTCCCGGATTCGAACCAGGGTCATGGCATCCAGAGTGCCATATGATGGACCGCTACACCAAGGGACTGGTATGGCACGGACAAGGCCCGGATATTTCAAGAAAACCGAGCAATCAGAACTGCGTGCTCACGACCTGAACCCGGCATTCACCTTATCCAGGCTGTCCTCGCTGGGCCGCAGGAGTTCCTCGGATAGATCCACCAGGGGCGTGTCACAAAGCCCCAGTGTGTCCGTTGCGGTTGGCACGTTCTCGTCGTAGAATAGTAGCCCGGTAACATGGCTCCCCTCCTTCTCCGACTTGTGGATGGCACTCAATGCGGAGACTGCATCGGTGTAGTCGTGGTCTGCNGCCANTGNCTCCAGNCTCAAGGTCGAGCCGTCGAACAGGNTCACCTCCCTGAACTCCCCTTCTGGGACTTCCACCTCCTCTAGGGGGGAGAAATGAGGGATGTAATCCAGAATGTGGAGAACCTCGTCATTTTCCTTCACGTAGTTGTAAGACCTGTAGGACTCGTCATTGTTGGCGAAGGTGACACACGGCGATATGACGTCAATGAATGCCATGCCTCTATGGCTCATCGCTGCCCTCATCAGTGCAGTCAACTGCTTCTTGCTCCCTGAGAATGAGCGTGCTACGAAACTGCATCCTAGGTTGATTGCCATAGCACATAGGTCAATGGGTGCTTGCTGGTTGACGCTCCCCTTCTTCTTCTTGGAGCCCTTCTCGACAGTGGCGCTGTACTGGCCCTTGGTGAGTCCGTAGACGCCATTGTTTTCCACGATGTAGACCATATCCAGGTTCCTCCTAATGGCGTGGATGAACTGACCTATCCCTATGCTCGCAGTATCCCCGTCGCCAGACACGGCCAAGAAGCTCAGATCCTTGTTTACCATGTTAGCCCCCGTGGTTACGGATGGCATCCTCCCATGCACAGTGTTGAACCCGTGGCTCTTCCCAAGGAAGTAAGCCGGAGTCTTGGATGAGCAACCGATCCCACTCATCTTGGCAATCTTCTCAGGCTGGATGCCGTTTTCCCATGCCGCTTGGATGATGTTATTCGAAATCTGGTCGTGACCGCAGCCCGGGCACAAAGAGGATTTTCCACCGGTGTACTCAGATTTTTCCAATTCCAGTACGTTCAGACGGACCATCACGACGCCTCCTTCAGAACTTCTAGCATCATATCGGAATATACCCTAGCCCTTGGAGGCATCCCATCGCTGTATGCGACGCTGTGAACCTTCGGTATCAAATCAGCGGGGAATTCCTTGCGAATGATTCCAAACAACTGCCCATCCCGATTTATCTCCAGGACAATCGTCTTATCGTGCCTTCTAACGAACTCCTCCACTTCGGGATGTAGGGGGAGTGCCCTAACCCTGCACGTGCTCACTGAAAGCCCACTCTCCTCCAGCATGTCATCGATCTCGACTATTGTATTCTCCATTGAACCATAGAATATTACCCCTAGATCCTTGTCTTCCTCCTCTCTAATTACCGGCTCGGGAAGATGTGTCCTTGCGCCATCTATCTTCCTCTTCAGCCTCTCCATAGTATCGTGATATACCTGGGGATCTTCAGAGTAGATCCCGTCCTCGTCGTGACCCGTGCCTCTGTACAGGATTGGATCCAGACCACTGCCGGGAAGAGTCCTGTACGCTATCCCATCGCCATCGACATCCCTGTATCTTCCGTAATTTGCAATTGCATCCATCTCCTCCTGGCTTCTGATGACCTTGCCTCTGTCCAATGGCTCATCCGGGTACTGGAAGCCAGATGTGACCCAACGGTTCATCCCCAAGTCTAGATCGTTGAATCCGAACACCATTGTTTGGAATCTCTCGGCGTAGTCGAATGCCCTCCAACCGAATTCGAAGCACTCGTCGACAGTTCCGGGGATTAGTACGATGTGCTGAGTATCCCCATGGCTCGCTTCGTATAGCATGGAAAGATCGCCCTGCTGGGTTCTCGTAGGCAAGCCAGTAGAAGGACCCACTCTGTTAACGTCCCAGATAACTCCCGGGACCTCGGAGAAGTAGAACAAGCCGATGAATTCAGACATCAGAGAAATCCCCGGGCCGCTCGTGCAGGTCATCCCCCGGCCTCCCGCCCATCCAGCCCCAAGCACCATTCCAGCTGCAGCGAGTTCGTCTTCAGCCTGAATTACTGCGCAAGTGCTACCTCCATCCTCATCACTTCGGAGCTCTGGAAGCCATCCGATTATCGATTCCGCTAGGGAGGAAGAAGGGGTAATCGGGTACCATGATAGCATACTGATGCCACCATATATTGATCCAAGCGCAATCGCCTCATTGCCCTCGATCAGGAAAGAATCGGGATCCTTCTCCCTGCTTTCAACACAGAATTGGCAATCGAAATCCCAGTTTTCATCGGCGTATGATCTACCTTCAGAGATGGCTTGCATATTCAACTCCACGGCTTTCTCCTTTCCCTTGAATTGTGCTTTAACGGCCTTCTCGATAGCATTCTCGTCAATCCCGAGGAGATTGGCAACAGCCCCGACATAGTACATGTTCGCGATTAGCCTACCGAGTTTGGGATTGATCTTCCTCGCTAGCTTTGTCATTGGCATTCCAAGTAGGACGCAGTCTTCCCTCTCTACTGGAAGTTTGACATCCTCGTTGTAGACCACTATAGTTCCGGGTTCAAGGCCCTCTAGGTCCTTCATCCAAGTATCCTTGTTCATCAGAATCTGGATATTTGTGACATCTCCCGGTGCTTGGTAGCCCTGGTCGCTCACTCTGATAATGAACCAAGTGGGCAAACCCGAGATATTGCTCGGGAAGAGGTTCTTCCCGCTTACAGGAATCCCCATCTCGAACATCGAGTGGAGTATTATCAGATTAGACGATTGGGAACCCGTCCCGTTGGCGGTCGCGACATTGATTACGAAATCATTGACGATTTTTCCCATTGCTTTCTTTGTCCCCAGTGCTTCCAGTAGGTTGCTTGCAGGGCATCGGCGAAGTCTGAAGGTCTTATGCATTACCATAGAAAAATCAACAAATTTTCTCCATCGCCCTATCCGCTGCTGTTTTCAATGAGAGGGCTTTCGCGAGCCCGTGCCTATTCCATCAGAACTGCAGAAAGCTTGGGACGACGCCGCCCAGTTACTTGGGGAGAAGAATGATCCAGAAGGTGCATTGGAGGCACTTAGATCAGCTTGGGGCAGCATAGAAAACGAGGCTCAGAGGGCAAAGACACTTGCTCTGGCCGCCGATGCCAGCACAGAGTTGGGAATAATCGACCAAAGGAACCAGAAGTCACACTGGCAGAAGGCATACAAGAACTACACCAAGTCCCTCTCTATTGATCCGAAGAACAAGGAGATTAGAAGGAACATGAACAAACTCGCTTCGATGATGGACGAGAACGCGATCTCCCTTGGCCTAGGTTTCCAGATGTTCGATCAAGGAAACCCCACTCCTCTCGGTCTTCTTGCCATGGTATTATCAATGGCAGCGCTCCTAGTTTCGGTAAAACTCGTTTCTGAGTTCCTAGACGACGACAATAACCCTGTTGTTGCACTAGAGGTACAGTATACCGTCAATGGCCAGTCGGTAACTGGGGAGATACAGATTGAGCTGTACGAAGACGACGCACCTATGCACGTCGAGAGCTTCTTGACGCATGCGGAGAATTTCCAGTATGACGGAGTGCAGTTTCACAGGGTAATTAACGACTTTATGATCCAAGGTGGAGACATTCAGAACATGGGTGGTTCCGGAGGATACGCTGCGGATTACTACGGATACTGCAATGGTGTGCAGACCCCAGAGAGCGAGTGCCGGCAGAAGGAGGATTACACAATCCCATTCGAGCACGAGAACGGCCTGAAGCACACAGCAGGTGCCATTGCTGCCGCACACGCGGGGCAAAACACCGATGGCAGCCAATTCTACATCGTTCCATCGGACGGTACGGCTGATTTCCTAGATTATGATGAATTTCCCGCAAAGGATTGCTGGGGCGATCTGACGCCCAATGACAAAAATGACGACGGCTCTTGCCACACCGTTTTCGGGTACGTCATCTCTGGAATGGAGCACGTTGATGCGATCAGCCACGTTGAAACAGTGAACCCAATGCAGAACGACGATCGTCCTGTGGATCCTGTGAGGATTCTGTCAGTTAGAACCGTCTGAATGAATCAGTTTGCCCTAGGTGAACTTCATATGCCTGTCACAAGGAGAAATTACTCGGTGAGATAATGGGGAAAGAGAATCCATTTGATGCTCAGTCCGAGTTTGAGAGGAACGACGGGTCAATGGCTCGCTTCATGAACCTAAATTCCCTTGAGGAACACGGCCTTTGCAAACTTTCAGAGATTCCATTCTCCATTCGCATTCTTCTAGAATCAGCATTGAGGAAATGCGATGGTTTTCTCGTCAATGAAGACGATGTCAAGAGAATCGCCTCATGGTCTCCAGAGATGAATCCCGAGGAAATCCCATTCAGTCCTAGTAGGGTTATCTTGCAAGATTTCACTGGCGTCCCTGCAATTGTTGACATTGCAGCCCTCAGGGATGCAATGAAGGAACTCGGGGGTGATCCAAGCAAGGTCAATCCCCAGGTTCCAGTTGATTTGGTAATCGACCACTCCGTGCAGGTGGATGTTTCCGGACTCTTTCCCGATGCTCGAGAACGCAATCTGGAGATCGAGTATGAGCGCAACTCAGAGAGATACAAGTTTCTGAAGTGGGGGCAACTTAGCCTGGACAACTTCCGTGCAGTCCCACCTGGGAGGGGGATCGTCCACCAGGTAAACCTCGAGTGGATTGCTAGAGTGGCTAGGGAGGAAGATGGTCTTTGGATCCCAGACTCACTCGTTGGCACTGACTCCCACACAACCATGATCAACGGTTTGGGGGTACTCGGATGGGGCGTCGGTGGAATCGAGGCCGAGGCCGTAATGCTGGGACAACCGATCTACATGCTGCTCCCTGAAGTTGTTGGTTTCGAACTAATCGGCTCCCTCGAGCCGGGCGTAACGGCCACTGACATGACCCTCCGAATCGTCGAGATGCTGAGAGAGCACGGCTGCGTAGGCAAGTTTGTCGAATTCCACGGCCCGGGACTGTCTAATCTAAGTCTTCCAGACAGAGCGACAATAGCGAACATGGCCCCAGAGTATGGTGCAACCTGTGGCTTCTTTCCTGTGGATCAGACCACTCTCGATTACATGCTACTATCTGGCAGGGAACCGAGTCACGTGGAGGATGTAAAGAGATTCATGGAAGCACAGGGTCTTCTTTACCAAGAAAATACTCCAACGCCGAATTTCACCTCAAATATGTCTCTTGACCTGTCAACCGTGGAACCCTCACTTTCAGGTCCTAAAAGACCGCAGGACCGTGTCTCGCTTTCAGCTATGAAGTCTCACTGGAGATCTAGCCTCAATGCTCCAATGGGGCACCAAGGACACGGAGTAGACTCAAGCAGGAACGATGCGACCTCGCCCATAGGTGGCCGAGACTGCGATTTGAAACATGGTGACGTAGTAATTGCCGCCATAACAAGTTGCACGAACACCAGCAATCCTAGCGTGATGATCGCTGCCGGACTGGTAGCCAGGAATGCTCGTTCAAGAGGCCTTTCGATCAAACCATGGGTAAAACCAAGCCTTGCACCGGGTAGTAGGGTGGTAAAGGAGTACTACGATGCTTCAGGACTATCGGAGGATCTCGACTCATTAGGATTCAGCGTAGTTGGATATGGGTGCACCACTTGCATAGGAAACTCCGGACCCCTAGACCCCGAGATAGAGGAGGCAATTGACAAATCGGACCTAGTCGTAGGCAGTGTCCTCTCAGGGAACCGAAACTTCGAAGGGAGGATACATCAGAAGATCAAGGCAAACTATCTCGCTAGCCCCCCTCTGGTCGTGGCCTATGCACTTGCAGGATCATTGGACATTGACTTCTCAAAAGATCCTCTCGGCCACGACCATTCTGGCAATCCCGTAATGCTCTCCGATATCTGGCCAAGCGATGAGGAGATCAGAAAGACCGTGGAGGCCGCAATCGGTCCCGAGATGTTCGTTAGCCGATATTCAGATATTCTGAGCGAACCAAGATGGGATGCCATCCCGAGCGAGGCTAGCGAACTATTCCCATGGGACCCAGATTCTACTTACGTCCGACTCCCATCATTCTTCCAGGGAATCAAACCCGAGCCTTCCTCGATTGAACCGATTGTTGATGCCCGTGTCCTGGTTATGGTGGGAGACTCTGTGACAACTGACCACATCAGCCCCGCAGGGGCATTCCCAAGCTCGGGGCCGGCTGGCCAGTATCTGGTTGGCAAAGGCGTCCAGCCGAGGGATTTCAACTCATTCGGGAGTAGAAGAGGGAATCACGAGGTTATGGTGAGGGGTACCTTTGCAAATATCAGAATGAGGAACCAGACTGCTCCAGGGACTGAAGGCGGATTAACCACTCATTTCCCGACCAATGAAGTGGTTTCCATCCATCAGGCCAGTGAGAGGTATATTGCAGAATCAACGGAGCTGGTAGTCATTGCTGGGTCACAGTATGGCTCAGGTAGCAGTAGGGATTGGGCAGCCAAGGGAACCTTCTTGCTAGGTGTCAGAGCAGTGATTGCCAAGTCATATGAGAGAATCCACAGATCCAATCTAGTAGGCATGGGGGTTCTTCCTCTTGCATTCGCCCAAGGGTACGATACTGACTCATTGGGGCTAGATGGGACTGAACTATTCAGCATCCCTGCTTCCGGTGATTTGGAGCCCTTCTCGGAAATAGAGGTCTCAGTAAGGAAGGCTGATGGGACAGAGATTGTTTTCCCCGCAATCGTTAGACTAGAGACTCCCGTCGAGGTCGAATACTACAGAAACGGCGGAATACTTCAGACGGTTCTGAGAAACCTGGCAAAGGATTGAAGTCTGATAGGGCAGAAATGAGGTTGTAGAATGGAAGGGGACGAGCAAGAACCTGAGGAAGAAGGCCTACCAGGGCCACCACCAGATCCATCTAGGATCCCTTCGATAGTGAGGAAAGTGGGAGACCTGAACCTGCAATCCGAGGCCGAAGACCACGGAATCTCGAAGAAGACCGATCCGGACATTCGTGCAATAATGGAATTCTTGGACGAAGTCGAGGAACTAGAACCCCTGAGCAACAACCTGTCGGGAGACCCAATGGCAGAAGCTTGGTTGCAGATTCTACTGACCCTGATCGTGAGGGAACACGGGCACTCCTCTCTAGGGGTCAGCACCATCGAGGTACTGGTCGGAGAGCGCATGAACAGGGAGGGAATCGACTTGGAGATTTTTCTAGACAGGCTGTGGATTATGGGCAGGCTCGAGAAGGTCTACGGCGGGGCCGAAGTGAGCTACTCGCCCAACCCCAGTTGGCTTGAGATGAAGTAATCACGATGTCAATCATCCAATGCAGCAAAAAAACACGTTTCGGTAATGCATAAGAGTGGCCGGAAACTCCGAACTACCATGATGAACGAAAGTATGACTGGAAACCATGAGCATGGAAAGAGCAGGAGGGCCTTGGGACTTGTGTTCCTGATGCTAACATCGCTCTTCGTTTCAGCAGTGCCGTACGCTTCTGCTTCTCACACCACTCAATACGCCGTGCAGAGAGATCCACTGTACATCTCCATAGGGGATTTGAACTGCGACGGAGACAACGACATCGCATCAGGTAGCGGGTTCGGACACTTCATCAGCTTCCTGTACAACGATGGCAATGGGGGATTCGCAGACAGGCAGGACGTTCAGATATCGAATAACGACTCGTTCAGGGCAGGATTCAGAGATGTTGCACATGGCAACAGGGTCGAGATCGCCGACGTCGATGGGGACGACGTCAACGATGTAATCTACTACCAGGAGAATGTAAGATTCGTAGGAGAGTCCTTCGTTAGGCCTGCCAACTTGACTGTCTTAAAGGGAGATTGCGATCTTAGGGTAAACCAATGGACAGAGATGTTCCAACAGGAAGTTACTGTAGTCAATCCTTATCTTGCTGACTTAGATGTTGGCGACATAAACAACGACGGATACGCGGATGTCGTATTTTCATCAACAGACTCCACCTTTTCCAACCAGTTCATTCAGATTTACAGAGGCCCGGACTACACTCTTCCTGCTGCCCAGCAACAAATTGCAGTGCCACTTACTAGCGGATTCTACCAGTACCTTAGGCTTGGAAACTGGGGGGAGGACCTCCAAACTATCCCCAACCCCCAGCCGGGTGGGGATGACCTCCCAGCCCCAAATGAATGCGAGGATCTCGACATTTGGCTCCTCAGAACCCCTCCTTACAACGCTGGAGTAGGCTATTCATCTGGAACCTTCGATAACGTTTCAGTACTCGAGTACGACTGCGTTCTTGACCAGTACCCCAATCCCATGGATCCTACGGGAACTGGGACTATTCACGAGTTCACACTCGATGCGGAACACGACTATCCACTCTATGGTTTCGACATTGCCTCAAATGGTGACGACCCGGAGGATTGTCAGGAGAGTGACTCAGAATACCCTGGAAACTGCGAATACAACGTAATCGACCTCATTTCTGCAGTGGATGGAATAACCGGCAATGTTTCCTATGCAACCAAGGATGGGAATTCGTGGGACACCCAGAATTATGTAGAATTCGGCGACTACTTGGGAGCCTCGGTCACGATAGCCGATGTCAATCAGGATGGGGAGCTGGACTTCTTCGTGCCAACTTCCATTACCCTGCTGGACACCCAGGAGTCATCTGTCCAGAATCAGACATTCCTTCTACGACCAAACCTTCGCGCTCTGAATACAGTGCAGATCCTTCTCGCTGACCCGGATAGTAACGGGTATCTCGACCCCCTATCTTTCGATGTAGGCAGGAGACCAACAATGGCAATGCCAGGGCAACTTCAAGGCTCAGAGAACAGTGCTCTCGAGGTAGTAATCGGACAGGAAGACTACACCTACAGATTCTCGAACAACGCCATGTGGCTTGACACACAGGGATATGCCGGTCAGGGGGATTACCTGTCAGTGCTGGTTCTGGATAACTACGACCTGGGGATCACTAGAGTGGAGATCGAACCTTCAGTAAAAGATCCTGCCACATTCCAAAGCATAGTTGGAGAGGGAAACCGATGGGTGAACGTGACAGTCAAGAACACGGGTTTGATGCCAATCGAGGACGGCAGTCTGAACGTTGATCTTGAGGTCAGGGAAGTACTCGGAGGGACAGACACGATTGTCTATTTCAACGACTTTGAGTCAGCATCCCCAGATATCAACACGGGAGGAGCCACATTCAACAAGTTCTCCTATACCGGGGAGTACGAGTTAGGAGACTCCTCTTGGCACATAGACGAGGATCGGGAGTGGGACAGTAGTCAGGACTATTCCGAGTACGACGTCGCACATTGGAACAACAGCGACTACCAGTGCATGCCCAACGGGACTGACAAGTGCTACGCAGCAGACGGCAACCCCGAGGAGAACAACGAGTCTTGGGACGGTCCAGTCGCATACCCATATTGGGAAGCAGAGGCAAACCCGACGAACTACTACTGGGCCGGGGTCGAGCACACATACGTATTCGATGATGGCAACTCGACCAACGATACTGGGTACTACAACCATATGGATGAGGCCTTGATTCTCCAGAATGTCAGTCTCGCTGGTGCCGATGCAGCATTCTTGGACATGGATGCGATATGTAGTGCAGGATTCTTCGAACTATTCTTGTCAGAGCCTTACGACGTCATTGAGAGGTGGTTGTACGAGGATTCCTGCAGCATCGAGGTTTGGAGCGATGGAAGCGGTTGGGAGACCGTTTGGAGATTTGGAGGCTGGGACAACGAGAGGAAGTACAAAATCGAGGAGAGGGTCTCAAGCGCCCCCGATCCCGAGTATAACGACTACAATTCCAACTTCTTCGGAGACTGGCACACGACAATGTGGAACAACTACACTGAATCGGGTGGAATCAGAGATTCATGCGCCCTCGGTTATGGAATTTGCTGGGAAGACGGCGGTCAAGACCAAATGGCCGACTCAATCGACCTCACACCTTATGCAGGCCAGACAATCGACATCAGATTCCGCTTCCGAAGTGGGCTAGAGGGAACTGCTGGACCGGAGGGCTCTCTGGACTACTCTGGATTGGATGGATTCGCAATTGACAATATCACTGTCAGGACAAGAGACGTGACCTTCGGCGAATCCACCTTCGAGAGCAAAGAGCTGGATATCGACCTTGTTGCCGGTGAGTCCTTGCAGGTTCAACTAACTGCAGACTTCAAAGACGACACCACCTACTACATCTCGACAGTTCTGTCTGGCTTCGACTTGGGCGGTGGACAACCGGACCAGGATAGCACGAACGACCAGAAAAAGTTCCAACTTACTGTCAGGAACCTCTACGACCCTGGCCTGTTCGAAGAGCCTTGGTTGGATCTACTGAACGGGGAAAGATACGCATCGGGTGAGATGCCGATCACGGTGGGAGTGCAGAACTGGGGCAACACATTCGTCGACTTCGACGTCGAGGCCAAAATCAGCAATGCCCTGCCAGAACTGATTGCAGTCGAGGATTTCTCATCAGACTCAGGAGCCGGNTTGTCAATCTGGAGTAGTAGTTCNTCGGAAGACGANGATAACGANAACGGCACCAGGTTGGACGACTCATCTGGTTCGAACGAGCTGCTCCCTCAGAATCAGGGCGTCTTCAAGAACCAGGCTTACTGGTTGGGGCACCCTGACACGGGTTATGCGGACAGTTGGAATGAGACCCTAACCCTAGAGCCAATCCAGCTAACTGATAGCGGAGCCGACTTCACATTCCTGACATTCGACTACTTCGCCGAGGGGGATCATATCTCCGATAGGAATGGAAACGTCCAATCCGTCAGAGACTTCTCGTACCTAGAAGCGTCTTGGGTCAGGGATGGAGAGGTATACCAGGGAATAATCTATGGAAGCTGGACTGACCTCAACGAGAATGGACTCAGGTATGCCTTCAACCCATACACTGAGACCATCTACAACTACTGTGAGGACTTCGACCAGAACGGACTATACGAGGAAGTGGAGTACGCTGGAGACCACTCGGGCGGAATCGGCGAGGATGGTTTCGTGTCATGGTTTGACTCTGACAACCTCGTCAACACCGCTAGGATCGACTTGACTCATGTTCACCTCATCAACCAGACTGCTGAGGACTCGTTTGCATGGACGGAAGAGTGCACTTCTCTAGCTGGGGCGGATGTCACATTCACATGGAGATTCTACTCAAACGATGACGGAGTAAACGGAAACGCCGGATATGCCGGATTCGCAATTGACAACATAAGGGTGGATGACTACACATTCACGGAAGATGGCGAATACACTCAGGAAGTTACTGGAATGGATGCTGGGCAGAAGAGGGTTATCGAGATGGGGACCCATGACTTCGAGAGTGGACTATACAGGATCGACCTGATGACCCTATACGACAACTCGGACAACTCGTCGAAGTGGTTCGACAAGCCCGAGATTAGCAGCGCAAACAACGTCTCAACCATTCTTTTCGAGATAGCAAATGCAGACATAACTCTCCTGCAGGCCGATGTGCTGGGCTGCGTCGCAGACGCTGTTTACTCGTGTGTTTATGCAACAAACCCACAGGGACAGAAGTCGCACGACTTCGCCGTCCCCATGCTGAATGGGGTAATCGAGGGAGTTTACGAGGTCAAGATGAAGATAGTCGACAAGGAAACCGGCCAGACCGTCTACGAACAGTCCTCAGACAACGGGCCATTCGTTCTTGACCCTCATCAGAGGGAACAGGCTAATTGGACCGCTCCATACGATCTCTGGTTCGACTCACACACATACAATATCAGCTTCCAGTCAATTCTGATTGAGACGGGGGAAATCTCAGGAAACGAGAGGTACTTCGACATCCAATTCATGGACAACATCGATGTTGCAATACTTTCCAACCCGACCGACCAGAACAGGCTACAGAGGGTTAAGAAGGATCTCTCTGACATGAACAAGACCTATACTCAGTTCGAGGTAGAGGACTGGAACGAATATGGAATGGAGGACTGGTTAGAGCACTACTCCAAGGTACTACTTCCATGGCAGACCGACTACAGTGTAGAGTACGGTGACTATTACGAACTAATGGGGACCGAAAACCCAGACAATGCAGACCTTACTCTGACAGAGTCTCTAATCACATTCATGAGGAAGGGGGGGACCTTGCAGGTACACCTGGGCCCGTATTACTCAGATTACGATGACATTCAGAACCCCAATGCGCACGATAGGCTACCTTTCGGGATGAACGTCGTCATGAGGGACCACTTCAATAGCACTGTCGACCATCGGATACTCTCCGAGAACATCAGCATCATCGATCCGTTCCATCCGCTGATGTCGGGGATCAACCCATCGGATCTAGGAGTGATAAATGGGGGGACTCACGTAGCGCTTTCCGCACTTGACCTCAACCAGGTTAAGTCTGAGAATATTCCACAGGTTTGCAGCGATGGTGCCGCAGGAGGTACCGAAGGGGGCAAGATAAGCGATGGCGGTACATTCCATACCATCATCAGGGACACTGAGAATCCAAGCCAGTCCCTGCTTTCAACTTGCAACTACCACCAAGGTGGTATGATTATCACCACAATAGATGTCGAGAACCCTGCAGTATCACAACCGTTCGGAGACCCCAACTTCCCGATGCTGTCTAATCTTCTCGACTTCCATCTGTCTCCCTATCCCGATGGATTCGAGATAGCAGGCGAGGGCTTCGAACTCACGATCGACGGGTCCGCTCAATCGATGGACGTGTTAACAGGTGCCTATGCAAGGACTGCGATCAAGAGCTCAGCCGAGCTAAACTTCGGATTTGAGACGGATGTTTCAGGAATCCATGCTGACTGGTTGATTGAGTCAGCCAACGGCGAGGACGTAACTGGCTGGGACGGCCAGGCGCTTGGAATAGACAATAACCACGCCCATAGGCCAGACTCGACAGAACCCGTCACCGCAACGTTCTGCGTCCCTGACGAGAATGCAGAGCTGGGTTGCAAGATAGATGCAGAGTGGAGGATATGGCTGTTCCTGCATGACTCAAATGGTAACACCAGAATAACCAATATCTCGGTATACACCAATGACATAAACGCTGACAGCACACCTCCCGAGGCTCACATAGAGATTGTCGAGAACTCGGCATTCACCGAATTCGTAGAGTTCGTAGGATTCCAGCAGACCCCTACCGGAAAGCAGGATGCAGATGGAAACTGGATCATGGTCGACTCTCCGAAGTACCGAGTCCGCCTCTCCGAAACAGGAGACACCAGTATCATCTTCTCCTCAGCTAACAGCAGCGACATCGGAACCGGAATCGGAAAGTTCAGCTGGTCAGTAAATGGAGATGGCGACAATGTCCACGTCTACGAGTTGCCCAGCAGCGAGGTCGAGTGGACTTACACGTTCAGGAACCTGACTGCCGGACAGAACACCATTATGGTGGAATTGACCGCATACGACAAGAGGGACCAGAGGAACGAGGCTCCCACCAGGATATTCTTCGAAGTAGTTGGTGAGATGTTCGGAGACTCTGCCCCCGACGTTGAATTCGATAGCATATCTACTGCAGACGGGGACTCATTCTCCGCATTGGAGTCGGACATCGTCAACATCACAGGAACTGTTGTGGACAATGACGCTAGTGCAGAATGCGACGTCAAGGTCGAAGCATCTCTGGATGATGTCTCTGTATTCGACAAGAGCGAGGGGATCAAGACGGCCCAGAAGGCACTCGGACGATTCGACTGGCAGGACGGTCTGTGTGACGGTGACCAGTACTTCCTTTCACTGAATATATCGCATCTATACCTAGAGCTCGATGGAAATGCAGGAATCATCCATATCAGGGTGACAGAGGGATCGTACGTGGTCGATGACCAAATTCAGTTGTATACGGTACCAAGATCGGACGAGGAGACCGGTGGAAATGAGGAAGGTAGTGGAGGCACTTCCACATTCATGTTCGCCGGAATCGGAGCTATGCTACTCATTGCAGTTCTCGCTGTCACGATGATGTTCATGAGAAGAGGAGGGGGCTCGGATAATGAGCAGGATTCAGTTGAGTCGTTCGGCGGCGTCGAGCAGATGGATCCGGTCGAGGCTTACGTGCAGCAACTGGTGGCTCAAGGCTACGAGGAGCAGATGGCCCGACAGTATGCTACACAGTACTATGCGCAATACTACTCGCAGCAGAAGGGCGGCGGCGGTTGATCAGGGTTCAGGGACGTCGATTTTCCACTTCCTTGGAATTGGTTCCCCCGACTCCTCGATCACACCCAGCCTCTCTTGGAAAGAAGGGGTCCTCTTCTTTATCACGTGAGAGTATAGCTTCGAACCTCTGATGTCATCGGGGACACAAACCTTGCCGCTTGAGCACTCAATATCGATAGCTCTGTTGAGGAAGGACTCGGGCCTGTTAAGCTTTAGAAGCAGTCTCCTTGAGAAGCGTGCAATTCCGAAGTACATTCCTATGATAAATAGCATCACAATCAATGTGCTAGGGACCACCATCATTGCCACAGATCCAAGCAAGAAAACAATCGGCATGACAAACATTAGCAGAAAATACGTCTCTGTTATTGGCTTCTTCTTCCTCATCCGACTGATGAGACCCCATGAGTCGTCATTGCTGTTCTGAGGTTCGAAACTCAACTCTTCCTCCATCGACCATTGTTCCTCGTAAATGGCCCTAAGCCTACTTGCTCTAGCCTCCAGAGTCTTATTGGGCTGTGATTCGATAATCCTGTCCAGGGCATCGAGATACTCCCCCGCTTCTTTGAAGCAACCAAGCCTAATCAGTATGGAAACCTGCTCGAAATAGGGCAGAACCTCACTGGGAGCGGAATCTTTCCTCCCCTCCCACCACTCAAGACCATGCTCCAGCATACCTAGGTGCCCAACCATGATTTCTCCTCCGATTCTCCAGGCATGCTCGTTTTGTGGATCCAGATCCACTGTCTTCCTGGCTGCTGACATGCTTTTCGAAGCCTGGATCATATCTGGCATCATCTGATTCCCACGAGAATCAATCGGCAGAGTCCATTGGGCGATAGCAAACCAAGCATCAGCATGCTTTTCATCCAGTGAAACAACCTCTTCGGCCAGTGCCAATGCTCCTTCCCTGTCGCCCTGTTCATCAGCCTCTATGGCATCGAGCCAAATCATCTCAGCACTCTTCGCCACAAAACTCGCAGAATGAGGCTGATGAAGAATGCTCGGGTGGGCTCAACGTCTTCTGTTTCCTCTCCCGTTCTTACCTGAATCACTTCTACGGCCAGAATTTCCTGCTTTGCGGCCAGACTTGCCCGGGCCCCTGCCTCGGTTCCCGCCGCCCTTGTTGTCTCTGAAGTTCCGTCCGCCTTGGCCACCCGGGCCCCTGCCTCGGTTCCCGCCGCCCTTGTTGTCTCTGAAGTTCCGTCCGCCTTGGCCACCCGGGCCCCTGCCTCGGTTCC
>NYST01000008.1 GCA_002683155.1 Methanobacteriota archaeon
CTCTCGGCCACTGTCAATGTGGGCAAGGGATGTATCGAAACTCTAACTGAAACAGCTAGCAAATCCAGTGCCCCTTGGGGGATGGAGACTGACTTCCTTGATGATGAGAATAGGCCAGGTGCTGTACTGGGGCCCAAGACAGTACCAAAAAGAACTCATGAATTTACTTCCAGCCTTCTTTCATCCGGCTGGTCTGAATCCAAAGTCGAATCCTTGCTCCATAAGATTCATTCAGAATGGCCAAAATCACTCTACGGGGTTTGATTCGAACCCCTTAATTGGTGGCGTGAAGATCATCAATAGCCCAATTACAAGCATAAATATGGAGATACCTAGAAACTTCAATTCACCGACTGGTGCTATCCCTTGAGATTCCATGAACATCCTCAGTATGGGGCCATTAATTGGGAGGAAAAATAATACAAGAAAAATGCCAAGCATCTGTCTCGGATTCATGGATATCCGCATAGGTACGCACTTTTCAAATCATTCAGTACACCGAATCGATTTAGAGATGTCATCTTCCCGCTGAGTACAAGCGCCTGTAGTGAAGGGGTTATCACAAGAGGTTTCCAACCTCTTGTCCCGGGTTCGAATCCCGGCGGGCGCACCACTTTCTT
Source organism: Methanobacteriota archaeon (assembly GCA_002683155.1). GTDB lineage: Archaea > Thermoplasmatota > Poseidoniia > Poseidoniales > Thalassarchaeaceae > UBA36. The sequence continues at coordinate 621 of NYST01000008.1, forward strand.
ACACCTGCCAACAATTTGGGAATTGAGACTGAAGCATTGAAACGCCTCTTGCCTTTCGAAAGCCTGTGTCAGAAAGCAAACAAGATGAGGTCGATGTCGGAGCCTCCCTGAGCAAGGATATGTCTGAACTTGTAGATGACAACCAGGTAGTGGGCAGGAAAATTTGGCGAATCGTCCCTTATGTCACTAGATATTGGAAAAAGGCACTTGGAGGGATTCTAGCAAATGCCGGGGCCAGAGCCTTCGACCTCATCCCTTTCATCGCAATAGGAATGGCCGCAGATTATTATCAGTCCAAGACATTCACGAATTCAAGAATAGAAGAGATTGTAAAATGGGGGCCAATACCTGACATAGGTCCAATAGACTCCATAGAACTAGGATTCGGACTCCTGATTATGGTCTCATTTACTTTCTTGGCCATTTTCCAAGGGCTGAGCAATCAACTCTGGCAGTCTACTGCATACATGGCCCAGCACGATATTCGAATGGACGCGACAAACTCACTATTGAACATGGAAGCATCTTACTTTGAGAGTAGGCAGACTGGCAATCTGATGTCTGTTCTCTCAGCGGATGTTGCCCAACTAGAGGACATAATATCCGATGCTAGCACTAGTATGATTCGTATCACAATAACATTCTCAACTGCATTCGTCATTATGTTCTGGATGTCTCCAAAGTTGGCCATAATCTTGTTCGCACCATTAGTAATTATCGTACCAATGGTCATCTGGTTCTCTACTAGGGTTCAGAGGAAATATAGGAAACAACGCGAGAGTACTGGCGGAATTATTGCAATCCTGGAAAACGTGCTTACTGGGGTAACTGTTGTTCAGGCGTATAATGCAAAGGAGTTTGAGAGTAATAGGATCGGAAGGCAGAGTGGCGACTATCGTGATGCGGCCATTCAAGCCGCATTCATTCGGAACCGATTTATCCCCGGGATTTACGTTGTTGCAGGGATATCATTTGGATTGCTAACCTCTGCAGGGGGTTGGGTCATGGAGTCGGGCGAGATTACCGTCGGACAGTTCGTCACATTCTTGCTAATTTCCACTCGGATGACCATGCCGATGTTTATTCTTGGAATGCTTCTAAATCAACTCCAGAAAGGAGAAGCCTCATCAAAGAGGGTATTCGCAATTATTGACTTGGAACCGTCAATCTTCGACAAGGAGGGAGCAGTTCCCTTGGAAGGCCCCATCGAATCACTAAAATTCGAACACGTCTCCTTTGCATATCCCACATCCGAGAACAACGTCCTGAATGGAATCACACTGGATGCTTCCTCCGGCGAGTTCCTCGGAGTGATGGGTCACACAGGTGCCGGCAAGAGTACGATATTGAAGCTGATTGAGAGATTCTACGAGCCACAAGGAGGGTGTGTGAAGATCAATGATAGGGACATTAACGAGTACCGCATCGAATCTATCAGGGAGAGGATTGGATTTGTCTCACAAGACCCGTTCCTCTTCTTTGGGACTATTGGCGAGAATGTCGCATACGCTCGCGACTCGAACAAAGATCAGATTCTTGGCGCTCTAGAGGCAGCAGGAGCAACTGAGTTCGTATCCAGCCTACCAGATGGTTTGGATACGATGGTCGGAGATAGAGGGGTGATGCTTTCAGGGGGGCAGAGGGCCAGGATTAGCCTAGCCAGGGCACTATTGAAAGACCCCGACCTGCTGATTCTGGATGAAGCCAGCGCTGCTCTCGATGCGGAGACGGAGAAGCGAATCCAAGAGTCTCTTTTCGGTAGTTCAAATGCCGGAAAGAAAAGAATAACCATAGCAGTGGCACACCGCCTAGCCACCATTAGGAACGCCGATGAAATAGTCGCCATGGTCGATGGGGCAATAGTCGAACGTGGGACGCACACCGACCTTCTTGCAAATGAAAATGTCTACGCATCACAATGGTCAATCCAAACTGGAGAACTGGGCTCATCGGAGGGAAATCTTGGATGAAAAACAGATTAACTGGGTCACCGTAGAGCCCGGTTCGACCCTGGTCGGTTCCGACAATCGCTCGATTCTTTTCGGGGGGATTGGTCCTCGTCACGAGGTTTCCATCGATTATCAATTTAGAATTTCTGAAAGACCACTTGATTTCGAAGAATTTTCTCGTATTGAACATGACTCTGGCATGGAGATAGTTTCAGATTCAGAGTGGGAACTGGCATATTCCAGAGGCCTATTGTCGGGAGTCGAAGGATCATCAGAATCATTGGCGGACTCGACGCAAGACTATTGGGGTAAGCCATGTGATGGTCGGCCCTTTGTAAATGGTGACAATAGTCCAGCGTTGATACGAAAATGGAGATCAGGGAAAGCCCAAACTCTGACAGTTTTCACTAATAGAAGAACAGAAGAGCCGATCTCTGACGGAGTTAGAATGGTGGTTAGGGAACACTCTGGTTGGAGCAAAAACCCTCTGAGAATCCCTAGTCGAAGAAATCACTCGAACGTCATTATCGAAGAGATACTGGTATGTCTCGTTGTCGGCATCCTGCCTTCATTCGTATGGGCTTTCTTCAATGCCAGCCCTGGTTACATCAGAGAAGGTTGGCTGAATCTAGTTCTCGGGGGTTTCTTCCTCAGTATTTTGACAATGATTTTTTGGCGACCAAGGCAACCAACTTGGCGCATTGAATCGGATAGAATGTCCCCCTCGCGAAAGAAACAGTAGAGGACCATTAATTCCTATCTCTATCGTCAATTTGTGCGCTTTCACTACCTGTGATGATGCTTATTCTGGCTTTGTTAATTCCCACCCCATAATCCCACAATAGCAAAAAAGAAACTATCGAAGAAAGAAAAACCGTAACCGGACTCTTGCTGGGCGAGGGACCTAGAATCGCTCCAAACCATGCAAGGATATTGAAAAGGACAGCCAAAGTTGGTAATTGATGCACAGATGCCCGCTCCAATCCCAGTGGAACTGTTTCTGTCGAAATATCCCAGAATGTCGGCCAAGAAAGGCCGCCATTTAGACATCCCCAAATGAAAGTCGAGAGCGAAAAACAAACTAGAATCGGGAATGCAGAAACCAAGCCATGGCTCCAACCCCATAGGCTAGGGTACCTCTTTCCAGCCAGGGTCCTGACAAGTCCGTAGTTCCTAATCTGCTTCCTCACTCTCTTCATCCCTCTTCTGCGATGCCACATAGTTGCAGTCCCATCAGACCAAAGGCGATATCCAGACAATCTGATTCTATGATCTAGCATCACATCTTCCGCACCTATTGCTCCACTGTCAAACCCGCCAACTTCTTCCAAAACCTGCCTTCTGTATGCAGAGTTAACTCCGGGCAACTGTTCCACTTCCTCAAGCGCACCTTCTGATTTTCTACCGTAATTTGTACCAGCTGTTAGGAACTTGTTGCAGAAAGCAACATCAATTGATTTCTGCCATATGTCTGACTCATTAACCGGTGCGAAGTTTGGCCCACCTACCCCGGCAACCTCGGGGCGTAGAAACCATCTCTCTAATTTCTCGACCCAGTCTTGTGGAACAATAACATCATCATCAGTAAAGAAAACCAAGTCAGACTCAGTTTCTTCAATTGCTACATTGCAGGCGTCTGCCCTATTCCTAGAGCCTCGGTCATCGATGTACCTGAAACCAATTTCCTCAGTCACTCGCCTCCCTCCGTCTCCTCCGGGTCCGACAACTGCCACTTCCATATCCTTGAATGTCTGATTAGATAACCCCTCCAGAACCACTGCTAGCTCGTTTGAGTTGTCCACTGTAGGGATTATGACGCATATCCTGCTAGTCACGAGAAGTCCGGAGAGGGAGTCATTGATGAGTTCACGGGTCAGTCATTGACAATTCTGGGTGCTAGGAAGTAGGTCCACCTAGCTCCACCTTCATTGCTCATCCAAGTTAGCCTGAGGGGATACTTCTCCTCAAACTCAAGAGATACTTCATTCGTGAATCCTCCAGCCAGTTTCTTGGTCAATTCACCAAGATACTGGAGTGAATAAGTAGAATGTGTCGGTGATACACAAGTCAACTCACTCAACTCGCCTGACTCGAACTTCACATTTACCCCTTCTCCCGCCTCAACTGTTACAGAAACTGCTAACTCGTTCTTGTCCATACTGAGATCTACTTCGCCCCCAACAAATTTAGCAGCCCTCAAAGCCCTGGAAAGCTTCTCAGAGTCAATGGTCGCCTTAGACTTGAATTCCAGATTTGGTTGGTTCGGGTTATCCATCGTGCTTGTATCGATGCCCCTGAGTATCATCAGGACCTCTCCAACTCTGACGTTTATTGCTCCAACCGCATCGTCATAATCCATCTCGACAAGATCACTAGGCCCTGCAAGNGTGAGTAGATCTCGCATTTTTTGAAGGTCAAGACCAATCTCNACAGGCTCTACCTCATATGTCTCGAAGCACTCATCTGCAATTGTTGCCGAGAGTAGTGCTACATGCGAACCATCAACTACCGATACGCTTAGTCCCTTTTCACCCCAAACCAACTTAGCCTCAGATGTGAGTACTGATAGGACATCTACTATCTCCCTCATTAGTTGCTGCTTGGCTGTAATTCTCAGCATCTGCTCACCCTGATTCTAATCTACTTAATAGGAGGCTCTTGATGCTTATTGGCAACAAACCAGAATTATTTACTGGTATTCCCTCCACTTATGTTTGCACTCAAGATTCGCACAAGTGCAGAACTTGGTCTCAGGCTCATCGGAGGATCTAGTTTGCTGCAAGTGTACGTAGGCATTTCTTCCATTGCACTTTGGGCATATGTAGTCCCCCTCTCTAAGAGTGCCCTGTGGGCCGTCTTCTTCTACCACTTCAGTCAAATGCTTCAGAGACTTGGAGCCGGTTGTTGCCGTAGTATTAGCAAGATCGATCGTCTCTCCCGTCATCGGGTCAGTAAATTCTGATCCCTTTCCGTCTTCTCCGGATAAGGGACCCTCGTATTCACATTTGTAATCTGGACACTTAATCCAGCCCCTATCATCTGGATATGAAAGGGTGCCACATACAGGACAAAACATCTCTATCACCGTTGTCGAATATAACGAGAACCGAATCACCGTGGGCCTGCCGACTATTCAACTATTCGTCTCTTGATTCATGCATTGCCGCACCGTTCAAGCCATCGTGCCGATTGGGGCAACCATGAAAATAATCTTCGATTGGCGAATTTCACGAGTCGTCGATGACCAAGGCCACATTGTTGACGAGATTTTGTGGGACGGCACAATGTCTCCATCTGGGATCGCCAAAAGGCTGCTTAAGTTACAACAAGGACGCCTTCTTCCAGAGGTTATAACTCTCTCAGAGAGATTTCCTGAAGCGAAAATAGACTCCATGGGGGCCCTCTCAGAACCAAACTGGCCAAAGGCTCCGGACTCAGAAGAAATCTTTCACAGGGCAACATTGGAACTGGCGAAGATGGGGGTCGCTGACTCTTCGAAAGATATGGACAGAAGGCTAGATATGCTAGTTTCAGCAACTTTGGAGGTCAGATCATTTTGGACAACATCAGAATCTCGTTGTATCGAGTGGGCTGGACTTTTCATCACAGAAGCAGATCTGGATTCCCAGAGAGACGCAATCCCACGCTCTATCGCGACTTCAGAAAATATAGTTGATGCCTCAGAGAATCTGCAAGTTTCGCCACCGATGCATATGCCCTCCGATTCCGAGTGGGCATCTATGGTCTCTCATGCAGTTTCAGTCACCTCCTCATCAGAAATACTTGAACAATTGGAGTCTTCGATTAGGGAAATTGCTTCTATTCACGTACCATCACTGAGTGCATTACTAGGTCCCCTATCGGCTGCAAAACTAGTCTCTCTTGCCGGAGGTAGGGAGAGGTTGGCCCGAATGCCATCCGGCTCCCTACAGGTTCTCGGTGCCCATGCGGCAATGTCAGCACACAGAAGAGGTGCTCCACCCCCAAAACATGGGGCAGTACTCTTCTCCATGCCACAAGTGAGTCGTTCACCCAGATGGGTCAGGGGGAAGATAGCAAGATATCTCGCAGGCAAGGCAAGTATTGCCGTGAGGGTGGATCACTTCGAAGGAGAGACTTGGGGGAAAGATACGATCGATGAGATAAATAGTGAGATTGAGGCAATCAAAGCAAAGTTTCCCAAACCGCCAAAGAGGAATTGAGGGATGTCAAACAAGTCAAAACCCATCTTATGGGGCGTCAGAAAGGACGGTCGGACCCTCTGGACCAGGAATGCAGTGAAGGGAATTTCCGTAAGAGGTGAGAGGAGGAAAAGAGAGGGCAGAATCGAGTGGCGGAGATGGGACCCGACCAGGTCCAAGGTCGCCGCCGCATTACTCAGAACAAGAGCAGAACCAGCCTCCCTTCTACCAAATCCAGGTTCGACATGCCTGTACTTGGGAGCATCCAGTGGCGGAACAGTCAGCCATATCCATGATTTCGTCTGTGGTGCAGAAAACCATCATTCAGGCCAATTGGTTGCAGTAGAGATTTCCCCTCGAATGGTTCGTGATTTAGTAAAGCTCTCAGAAAGGCGACCAGGGATTGTTCCAGTATTGGGGGATGCAAGGAAGCCAGAACATATTGCTGCATTCATCAGGGGCAAGGCCAATTGGATTCACCAGGATCTTAGTATTGCAGACCAAGCAGAGACATTCGTAAGAATTGCAAAATCTTTCCTCGCCGCAGGAGGGACTGGACTCCTTAGTCTGAAGGCCGCAAGTGAGCGTTCATCCCAAGGGGATGACAATTCAAGGTTCCAGAGGGCAGAACGAATAATAATGGACTCAGATCTTATTCTCGAAGAAAGAATTGACCTCACTGGTTTGGAAGAGCAACATGTGGTCTTCGTTTGCTCTTCACGCACCGGATAGGGCCACGGCTGCGAACAGGCCACCATAGAACAAAATAAGCAGAATGAATAGGCCAATTCCTATCCAAGCAACAATCTGGGCCGCCTTTGCGAGACCCTGATCGGGATGACCAGGATACTGACTAGTTGTTGCCAAAGCCCCATTTGCCAGAATTAGCGCTGGAAGTGCTGTGCATATGGAGCACGCGACTATCCCTAGTATACCCAGAACTAGGGCCAGAACAGCATTTGTTGTGGGCATAATCATGCCAGGGCCGCCGTGCCCTTGCACGAAGATTTGCTGAGGGGCCTGAGCTGTAACGTTTGGACTGCCTTCTAGGATTACCGTCTCAGGGGGATTATCCGGGCCTTCATTCGAAACCCAGTCAGGTACAGACTCAGCATCCTTTTCCATGATGCCTTCCGTGAGGCCTCTAGGAATAACTTTGTCGAGTCACTCCGAAAGGTAATGGTCCACCTCTTGGACCAACATACATGCCAGAGTTGCCTGAGGTAGAGACCGTACGACTTGGCTTGGAGAGGCACCTAATTGGTCGAAGGATCACCTCAGTGGAACTAAGGAGAAGCGATCTAAGATTCCCATTTCCGCGAGATTTCATCTTATCTCTTCGGGGCCGTAAGGTACAGGCAGTAGACCGAAGGGCGAAGTATTTGCTGACTCGTCTCGAAGGCGGCATTACGTGGCTCTGCCATCTTGGGATGAGCGGGAGGTGGACCCTGATTGGAGAAGGAATTGAGAGCAGGCCCGGTAGCTTCTCCAATGGAGCCCCAGTTGGCAGTGGGGACGGGCCACATGATTGGGTCGTAGTTCATCTGGACAATGGAAACAAGGCAGTCTACTCCGATCATCGGAGATTCGGCTTCATGGATTGTTTTCCGACATTAGAACAAGACTCTCACAAATTTCTCTCCGACCTGGGTCCGGAACCAACCCCCAATCATCTAGTTCCAGCAGATCTAGTAGGCGGCCTGAGGGGTAAGAAAACTCCAATAAAGTCTGCTTTGCTGGATCAGCGGGTTATCGCTGGCCTAGGAAATATCTACGTTTGTGAGATACTTTTCAGGGCAGGAGTCTCACCAAGGAGAAAAGCGAACAGTGTAGCGGGAAAATCAGGAGTCTCAAAGAGAGTTGAGAGAATTACTGCCGCTACTCACGATGTAATTACCGAGGCAATTGATGCTGGAGGGTCAACACTTCAGGATTTCCGTGGAGTCGATGGGGAGGAGGCGATGGGCTATTTCGTCCATAATTTCCAAGTCTATGGGAGGGAGGGAAAAAGTTGCTTGAGAGAAGAATGCGAAGGGGAAATAAAGAGGATAGTTCAGTCAAATAGATCAACCTTTTACTGCCCAAACTGCCAAAGATGAATTCTCTAATCAAGATCCTGGGACATCTCTATTCCTTTGACAAGAGCACGAAGAATCTCGTTTCGTGGAGTTTTGATGCCAAACTCCTCTCCCTTGGAAATCACTGCTCCACAAATTACATCAATCTCAGTTTTCCTTCCTGCCATCAGATCCTGAAGCATTGAGACCCTATTATCGGAAGTTGAAGTGACTACTTTCTTGAGATAATCCTCGATATCCATAGGTCCGAGTTCTACACCAGAAGCCCTCGCAACTGACTCTGCCTCCTTCATCGCTTCTAGAGCTTGAATCCAGAGCTCGGGGATTTCTAACAGAGCCCCATTCTTGACTCCCGATATTGCGCATATCGGGTTGATTGCCACATTAATCATCAGCTTCCTCCATATTTCCTTATTGATGTCCGATGACCAAGTCGGATTAAGGCCCGCTTTATCCAAAAGAGAAAGAAACTCAGACTCCGATGGACTTGGATGCGAACCATCCATTTTCCCTATGGAAAGAGAACCTCTCCCAGTCCAATGAATCCCCCCTTCGCCGTCTCTCCAAGCAGAGTGAGTAGTGGAACCTCCGATCACCCGTTCCCAACCAACCCTGCTGGCTATTATTCCTGAATTTCCTAGACCGTTTTGAATACTTACAACAAAACCTTCCTCCGAAACAATTTCCTCGGCTATGGATGAAAGTGACGATGTCGAGTCCGCTTTACCAGTAATGATGGCAACTTCACATGTTTTGGCAATAGATTCATCCAGTGGCCCCTTTTCACTATCTATGAGAACATAACTTTCCCCTGGAATCATTTCCACGGTCCCTTCAGGAGTGAAAATCACCATTCCCTCCTTGAGGATTTTAGCAGTTCTCCCTCTGGATACACAAACCAAATCGGCCCCAGCATCTGCCAAGCAACCGGCAATAACCCCGCCCAGAGATCCAGTTCCAAGTATCGCCACTCTCATTCAGCATCCCTCAGAAGGACATCTGGCTGAGAGGTGAACGATAATTCCCGAATCATCGGCCGTGACCCAAACAGCCCGCTCTAGATCCGAAATACCGATTGCTTTCGCTGAAACCAAAGTGCTATTCCCGCCTTCCAACCAATCGTCCATGGTAACATCCCAAATCCCGCTTTGCGGAGAATCACCATGCCACTCCAGCGACAACTCCATCTTCACTTCCTCCCTGTTGAAAATAACAAATTCCTCCGAATCTATCCCTCTACCCAAACCACTAGGATTGACATATACATCTGTAGAATCTTTTATTCTGAATGCAACCATGCTTCCATCTGATTTGCATTTTGCTAGCCATCCTTCGGTTCCAACACCTATGGTTCCCTCGCCACTTAGATTTCCTGTTAGTCGAATGGCAGAGTAGTTACCCATCTCTTCTGACCAGTTTGAACTGGTGTTAACTTGCTTCGCAACATTTCCAGACGGACAGAAAGGTGATCCGTAGTCGGAATGGACCAGGATATCGCCCATTTCTATGAAGTCTCTAGGGATCATCCATGAGCCTCCATTGACTTGTATTAATCGCTCTGAACTATTGATCGGCATTTTCCATGGACCAATAGTCTCGTTATCCTTGGACAAGTAAACTAACGGTCCAAATGCCCTGCCCTGGCCATCGAAAGAATCAGAATTTTGTATGGCCCCTTCGTGCCCTTGGAGGCAAATTTCCTGAAACCCTTGACTTATGTTACTATCATTCATGGATTCCCAATATGGGCTCTCTACTACAAGTAAACCACCTGCAGAATTTATCACATTGCAAATTATGGGGTTTTCGGGACTTCCTCTGAGGTCCCAGAAAGGATTTGAAAAACTACTATTGATTAAGTTTGATAATTTAATCACATGCTCCACTTCGAAGCCAGAAACATCTACAAGAATCTTGAGGAAGTGTGGTGAAAAAACACCTTGTGGCGGGTTAATCGAGATCGATAATTCCAAGGTTTCCTTTTGAGTCAGACCATCGAATCTGCAGACTCCCCCAGATTCGGAACATGAGTAGTTCACCATCCATTCTTCTGGTTCTGAACCCTCGACTCTGAACTGGAGCCATCCTGAAACTGGCATCACTCCCTGTGGTTCCAATAATAACGATAATTCAACTCCATTTTCCGCATCAAAAAGCAACTCTTCCGGCCAAGATTCAGTGGAAACTCCAGCATCGTATTCTTCCATCTCATACGATGGAACCGATCCTGGCATCCCCGCAATTAGAACAATGATTGCAATCGCCACGAATCTGCTCCTGAATCGCTCTTCTAGGCCAAAATGCTCGTCCAGTATTATCGGCTGCGGCAGATTGTCAGGATTGAATCTCTGCCATGCAGCCACAAATGCAAGGAAAATCCATGGGGTCCATTTCGCAGTTGCAAAAACTACCACCATTACGAATAGGACAATGAGAAAAATCGACGTTTGAGTACTGCCGGATCTCATCTCAGAAGGGCCAATAATTGCATGCAGCAATCTATCGCCTGGAAAGCCGGGGATCGGCAGCATCAAGCCCCATCCAACTATTGAAAGACCAATTCCTGCAATGCCAGTTGGGTGCAACCATTGTAGCCTAATTCCCGATTCACTACCCATCCATGATTCGACCAAATGTCCTGTGATTAGGTTTGTATCGAAGACTGTCGGGGCACCTGTAAGTTCAGGGGGATTACTCGGCGTCAATATTAGTCCCAATATCGTCAGAATACTTCCCGACAAGACTAGTATTATTGGCACCACTACTTCGATCGTCCCCAGTGATCGTCTATTTGGCATTGGAACTAGATCCGGCTTCCTCTGCCCAATGGAACCCACGATTCCAAAAGGCCACCACCCAGGTATTGGGAAGACAATTGGTGCGATGTGCCCGACTTCAACTTCGAATTTTCTAGCTACTAATACTCGGCAATAGCTAGCCAAAAGTAGTGTGAAAATTACCGGTGCAGTGAAGAAAAATAATGACCATCCGAATTCGCTAAATCCAGAACCACCATAATCGTACTCGGAAAACCAATGTTCACCCACTAAGGTCATGAATGCCGACATAACCAGCCATAGGGATATTTGTTGAAAGCCTCCAATGACCGAACTTCCACTGGGCGCTCTTGCGATAGTCATAACGGGTGGATTTGTGTTCTCCAGGGAACCGACCAAACCCATCGGTTCCAAGTGATTGTTTAGTTGAAGAAGCTGTTCCCCGACACCCAGTTCGTCCTTCCCCTGAACCTCCCAAGAATTTGGATAAGCGCCTTCATTACCAAGATCAAAAAACCTTGAAGCAATTACTTCCAGAAGTTCACGAGTACCCCACGTCTCAGAATCGACTAGTATTTCTTCGGGCACTGCGCTCACTCTCGGACCTTCCTCGAGGGATGTCAGATTTGACCCCTGCTCTTGTCTAACTCACTTATTCTTGAAGCGCTTTAGGCGGAAGGTCTCCTCTCTCTCCATCTCCTCAAGCCTCAGTTGGATGAAGGTCTGCGCTTCTTTCATCTCTGGAATGACCTTGAACTCGAGTGCATTGACCCTTCTCTTGGTGGCTTCTATTTCTTCCAAGAGCCTCTTCAGTGTAGCTTCCATCTCTGCAGCCTTAACGACCTTCTCAACCAACAGAGAGTACGCGTCAGCAGCCTCATCAATGTAAGGGGAACCCCCTACCATTCCTAGTCCTCTATCCTCGACTGATAGTTTGAGGTTCTGCCCCTCGACCTTTGGAACCACTACGCCCATGATGTTCCTCTTCGAGACCTGGACTTCGGGATGCTTCGATGAGGCTATGGCCGCGCTCTTTACTGCTAATCCTCCCTCTATCGATGAGGCTAGGTTGATTGCTTGAAGCGCATCTCTGTATGTCCCAACTAGTCCCTCTCTTGCCTCAATCATTTCTGAGAGCAGAGTTCTGAACTCGTGGAATAGGCCATCCCTCTTCATCTTGAGGAGTTTGTACCCAGTAGAGGTCTGCTTAATCCTGCGCTTCAGATTGATCAGCTCGGACCTGGTTGGCTTGATATCTAAGGCCATTCACTCAACTCCTGATTCGATTACTCTTCTTCTCCCTTCTTTTCATCTGGGTGATATTTGTCAATCCACTTCTGGTCCAGTCTGACTAGGAACTTTGTGTCGATGTTTGACAACAGATTCCAAGCCAAGTCCAAAGTTCCCTCATCTATGGACCTGTCCTCGTCTCTGCTCTGCCTCAGGAACTTGTCTTCGAATATGTCTGCGAACTTGAGAAGTTGGAGGTCCCTCTCATTCAGTGCATCCTCACCAACAATTGCAACCAATCCTCGTAGCTCTTTTCCTTGAGCGTAGGCTGCATAGAGTTGGTCAGAAACTGACTTGTGATCCTCTCTCGTTTTTCCTGGTCCTATTCCTGCATTCATCAATCTGCTTAGAGATGGAAGAACGTTGATCGGCGGGTAGATTCCTTTCTGGTGAAGCTCCCTTGAGATGACTATCTGTCCTTCCGTGATATATCCCGATAGATCTGGAATTGGATGCGTAATATCGTCACCAGGCATAGTTAGGATAGGGAACTGTGTTATGGAACCCTTCTTTCCTTTGACCAGACCCGCTCTTTCATACAGCATCGCAAGATCGGTGTACATGTAACCCGGGTAACCTCTCCTTCCAGGAACTTCCTCCCTAGCCGCTCCAATCTGCCTCAGTGATTCACAGTAGTTTGTCATGTCCGTGTATATGACTAGAACGTGATAGTCGTGTTCGAAGGCTAGGTACTCGGCAGCCGTGAGTGCCAATCGAGGAGTGATCAGCCGCTCTACAGCCGGGTCGTCGGCTAGGTTTACGAATAGTGCTGCATTCTCAAGTGCCCCAGTCCTCTCTAGGTCATGTACGAAGAAGTTGTACTCTTCGGCAGTGATTCCCATTGCGCAGAAAACTACGACGAAGTCGTCGTCGCTACCAACTAGTTTGGCCTGCCTTGCGATTTGCAAAGCGATGTCGTTGTGAGGGAGTCCGCTTGCACTGAAAATCGGGAGTTTTTGTCCCCTGACAAGTGATGTGCAAGCATCGATCGCGGAAATTCCCGTCTGGATGAATGATTCCGGGCTCTGTCTCGAATATGGATTAATTGCGGCTCCGATAATGTCGGCCATATCATCAGCAACGATTTCTGGACCACCATCTCTGGGTCTCCCCGCACCATCCAGAATCCTTCCAATTAGCCCCTTGCTTACAGGGAGCTTAAACACGTCTCCGAGGAATTTTACACCTGTCTGCCTGTCGACAGATGCCGTCCCTTCGAAGACCTGCACTATCACTTGGTCATCGGATGTGTCTAGAACCTGTCCGTTTTTGATTGAACCGTCACTGAGCCTCAGTTGCACAATCTCGTTATACGAAACGGGCTCGGTTTTGTTTAGGAACACAAGAGGTCCCTTTACGTCTGTAATTGTTCTGTACTCTTTTCCACTCATAATATCACCTCAGTTTTCCTCCATACTAGCAGCAATCTGTTTCCCCATCTCCGAAACTAGACTCTCGATTCTGCCGTCGTAACCTTCCTCGAACCTACCTCTCATTAGGTCGGTTCTAGCAGGTACGTTAACCACGTCTTCCAGTTGTGCACCACCAGCAATAGCCTTCTTCCCCTCTTCTTGGAAGTTCAGTATTGCCTTGGCCATGTCATACTGTAGCTTCAGATCGCTGAATGTATCTACGTCGTGGAAGGCGTTCTGCTGTAAGAAGAACTCCCTGATCATCCTCGCTACTTCTAGTGTGAGTTGCTGGTCTATTGGTAGAGCATCTGAACCTACAAGCTGGACAATCTCCTGCAATTCAGCTTCAATTTGAAGGAGAGTGCTTATCTCGGTCCTAACTTCGGGGAAGTCGCTCGCAATATTGTCCCTATACCATTGGTCTAGGGCCTGAGGGTACAAGCTATAGGAGCTCAGCCAGTTTATCGCAGGAAAGTGCCTCTGTCTGGCGAGACCAGCGTCAAGCCCCCAGAAAACCTTCACTATCCTGAGAGTGCCTTGGCTAACGGGTTCCGAGATATCGCCACCGGGTGGGGACACCGCTCCGATCACCGACACTGAACCATCATCTCCAGACAAGGTCTCAACTCTCCCTGCCCTCTCATAAAATTCGGCCAGTCTACTTGAGAGGTATGCTGGATAACCCTCCTCGCCTGGCATCTCCTCCAGCCTCGATGAAATCTCCCTCATCGCCTCAGCCCACCTGCTAGTGGAGTCAGCCATTAGAGCCACGTTGTACCCCATATCTCGGAAGTACTCTGCGATAGTTACTCCCGTGTAGACGGATGCCTCTCTGGCTGCAACTGGCATATTCGATGTATTTGCAATCATTACCGTCCTGTTCATCAGAGGCTTATTCGTGTTGGGATCAATCAGGTGGGGGAACTCGTCGAGGACCTCAGTCATTTCATTTCCACGCTCTCCACATCCGATGTAAACCACTATCTGAGCATCGGACCACTTTGCAAGTTGCTGTTGGGTGACCGTCTTTCCGGACCCGAACGGTCCAGGGATACCTGCAGTACCGCCCTTAGCAAGAGGGAAGAGGAAGTCCAGTATCCTCTGTCCTGTAATGAGTGGCACATCCGGTGCGTACTTCTGAACGAATGGTCTAGGGTGCCTTACTGGCCACTCCTGCATCATCGATATTTCAGATCCGTCTTCGAGCTTGCACACCGTCTGGGTGATGTTGAATGAACCGGACTCTATGCTTTTGATGACTCCTGCCTTTCCAGGTGGTAACATGACCCTGTGCTCAATAGTCTCGGTTT
>NYST01000009.1 GCA_002683155.1 Methanobacteriota archaeon
TTTGCAACCTTGGAAACCATTCTTCCTGTTGGAGAGCCAATGCCAGAGTAACCAATCACAAGCCAGGCCCCTTCAATCCCGAGGGGGATGTCGACAGCGTTGATCGACCATTCCCTAGAGCCTTCTGGAGTTTCCAGACTTGTGTCGAAAACGTGCTTTGTTCCGTGCTCCTCCGAGCCGGAAACGACTAAGCATCCCCCGAGAGCACTGGTTGCTGTGTCTGTTGGACTTGCCCTCCCCTTCTGAGCAGTTGCCTCTGCTGAATGGGCGATTTTAGCCAGTTTTACAGTATCGAGTTCCTCTCCCGGATTGATGTAGGCAAACATTGCTGCCCCGAATGCATTCGACAGTGCGGCAGACGAACCCATGCCGGCTGCCGAGAAAAGAGAGCTGTCGACATCAATGTCAAGGGGGGGTCCCGAATACTGGAAGATGTTCTGGATAATGTGAGAGATGTGTGGGTGTCTAGAGGGCTCGAATGGTGATCCTTCTAGTTTCCAAACATCAGACTCCTCAACACTGACCCTGACGCCCTGATCGATTGCTACGGCAACGGCTGGATGCCCGTATACCACTGCATGTTCTCCAAAGAGAATGCATTTCCCCGGAGCAAAGGCACTCGGCATGGCTGGTGGCTGGCACTTTATGACATGAGTGTTGGCCTGATTAGCGGTTGTTTCAAGGTCTTGTTTGTAGGCGAGGGATTCAGGTAAGCCCCGGTGAGCACCAATGATCCACCCCCTTCTACAGACTTACGGGCCATTTGATGGTTGGATGATTCTTCTAATCATGGCCTCAGTTTCCATAGGATTCTTCGTGTATCAGGTGCAGAAAGCTACACGCCTTGTACTGATTGGCTCATCAGACTCAAGGTTCGACTCTTGGGGCCCTAGAATCAAGGAGTTCATCTTAGGATGGCTTGGGCAAAAGAAGGTACTCAGAGACAGAGTCGCTGGAACGATGCATGTCCTGATGTTCTGGGGATTCTTGATGCTCGCGTCGGATATGTTTGACCTCGCAACTGCGAATTACTTCTCTGGCGAGTTGCTTCCTGAATTTCTAGTTGGACCCTGGAATGGGATGGTTGAGCTGGGATACACGATGGCACTCATCGGATGCGTCTCTGCATTAGTCCGCCGTGTGGCTTTTACCCCTGAAAAGCTGAAGGGAAAATCGCAACTAGAGGGGAATGTGATATTATTACTTATTTTCACCATTACGACTACTTCATTCATGATTGAGTCAAAAGAAGACCCAAGTTCATTCTGGGAACCGATTGGTCACAAGTTCAGTGAGATTGGACTATCGGATGGGACGGTCGTAATTTCTTATTGGCTTCACATGCTGGCAATATCGGTTTTTCTTTTTCTAATTCCTCTTTCCAAGCATATGCACTTGGTAATGGCCGTGCCAAACGTATTCTTCCATGATACCGGGCCGGCTGCAAAGATGCGTCCCCTTGCAATGGGCGATGATGGGAAGGCAGTTCCGCTTGAGGAATTGGATATCGATTCTTTCGGAGTTAGCAGCTACACGCAGTACTCTTGGAGGCAACTAATCGACGGTTGGTCATGCACATCTTGCGCTAGATGCCAGGATGTTTGCCCAGCATATGCCTCGGGCAAGGGGCTCAATCCCATGCAGGTTATCCATGACGTCAGGGACTATGCGAATGAGCATGCCCCACTCCTACTATCTGGAGAAACTCCGGAAGAGACGATGATGCAAAGGATAACCGAAGAAGCAGTGTGGGCGTGCACGACATGCAACGCTTGTGTCGATGTTTGCCCCTTGTACATTGAACACGTCCCCAAACTAACGGATCTGCGAAGGAATGCAATGATGGAGACGATGGAGTACCCCGAAGTCCTCAATACCGCAATGGGGAACATAGAGGCGGCCTCGAACCCGTATGGTTATGGGGAGCATGAAAGAGCGGACTGGGCCTCTGATCTGGATGTAAAAATAGGGGAGCCTGCAGAATACATCTACTTCGTCGGATGTGCGGCGAGTTTCGACGAGAGGAATCAGAAGGTGGCAAGATCGACGATTTCCCTACTAAAGGAGGCAGGCCTAGATGTCGGGATACTAGGAATGCAAGAGGGTTGCTCGGGCGATCCGGCGCGTAGAGCTGGGAACGAATACCTGTTTCAGATGCTCGCCGAGACTAACATGATGACGTTCCAAGAGTTGGGTGTAAAGCGAATTATTGCCTCTTGCCCCCATTGCTTCCACACCTTGGGCAAAGAGTACGGAGATTACGGTGGGGACGAACTGGAGGTCTTCCATCATTCTGAAATCCTAGCCAAATTGCAAGAAGAGGAGAAGTTGCCCCGAGTGGAGAAGAACGGACAGAGTATCACCTTCCATGACCCCTGCTACCTTGGTCGGATTGGGGGTATAATCGACGAGCCGAGAGATGTGATCGGAGGAGTGGATGTTGAGACTGAGAAGAGCGGCCGTGATTCGTTCTGTTGCGGTGCGGGTGGTGCACAGATGTGGATGGAGGAGGAGGCTGACAAGCGTGTTAATGAGATTCGGGCGAAGGAGTTGTCAGAAACAGGATGCGATACCGTAGCAGTGGGGTGTCCATTCTGCTCGATTATGGTTAAGGATGGGCTTGATGCAGTTGGAGCGGATATGGACGTGAAGGACGTGGCAGAGATACTCTGGGAGCAGATCGTAGCCAAGGACAATGAGATTCAGGAGAAAATTGCGAACCCCAATTGAACATCTGGGCGCAGATACTCCAAGCGAGACAATCATTAGTCTCTACTTCTAGCATTGTCCGTGAGCGAAGAGTTCAGAGTGCTCGGAATGAGCGTCCCACGAATTGCAATACTGAATGGATTGGTGCTATCTGCATGGGGGGCAATTGCGTACTTCATACAAAGCTCGGACCCCCCGTCAATCACTGCTCTGATTCCTGCTTTCATGGGACTTCCTATGCTTATACTCGGTTTTCTTTCTGAGAGGAACCCCGCCAACAGGCACCACTTCATGCACGCCTGCATGGTAGTCTCTCTGATTATGGCACTAGGTGGGGCAAGGGTAGTGCTTGGAGGGATGTCGTGGCTGGCAATTGTTTCACACCTCCTGCTCCTCCAGGTAGGAGTATCATTCACAATAGTGGGAGTTATGTCGTTCAGGCATGCCCGTCTGCAAAGAGAGTCCTTGGTGACTGGATGAAGCCAGTGATCGGCATTACTTGCTTCGTAAGGGAAGCATCCTACGGAAATTGGACAAGGGAGGCGGCAATCCTCCCATCGGCTTACATCTCAATGGTTAGCAAAGCTGGTGGAGTACCTCTGATCATCCCCCCTGCTGGCGACATGACGATTCTCCTGGATTCTATTGGCGGACTGATCGTTTCCGGAGGACCAGACATCTCACCGGCGAACTATGGAGAAGAGCCCGGCCCTATGACTACGGAGTTCTACCCCAATCAGGATTTTTCTGAAATGGGCCTGATCAAGGAGGCACTCAACAGGGACCTTCCCCTGCTAGGAATCTGCAGAGGGATGCAAATCCTCAGCGTGGCTCATGGTGGGAAGATGTACCAGCATCTTGACACCACGCCTGGGTTCGAAGGACACGGTGGCTTCTCAGGGGAATCTACAGAGCATGGGGTTTCTGTCAAGGAAGGTACCCTCCTATCCAGTCTAATGGGGAATTCGTTTACTGTCAATTCACTACACCACCAAGGAGTTTCTGATGCTGGAAGTTTGGAGATATCGGCTAGGGCCGAGCACGATGGCCTGATAGAAGGAGTCGAGAGGAGAGATAAGAAATTCTGCATTGGAGTCCAGTGGCACCCCGAAAGGAAGGGGCATGACTTACTGTTCTCTGCCCTTATCGAAGCAGCGAGGGGTTGATGTTCGAAGTGCTGTGTCAATAGGTAGTGGCAGTGAGAGTTTTCGACACTCGTTCTCGTAAAAAGAGGGAACTAGTGACAATCGAGGAGGGTAAGGTCGGCCTCTACGCATGTGGAATTACCCCCTACTCTCCGAGTCACATTGGACATGCTAGGCAGGCAGTTTCCTTCGACATAATTGTGAGGTGGCTTAGAAAGTGTGGTTTCGAGGTAAGTTACATCACAAACTTCACTGATGTTGATGACAAGATAATTGCTGTTGCCAATGAGGAAGGCGTGGATTTCTTGGAAGTGGCAAACAGGAATATAACAGATTATTTTGAGTCGATGGATTCCCTCAACGTGATTAGGGCTGATGCGTATCCCAGAGTTACGGAGACGATTCCAGAAATCATAGAGATGATAGGGACACTGATCGATAAGGGGCATGCATATCGGGCCGAGGATGGGGTTTACTTCGAGATTGACACTTCACCTGAGAAGTACGGGCAGTTGACGGGTCAAACCCTTGAGATGGTTAGATCCGGTGCCGGAGGCAGGGTGGATAAGACCGGTTCTGGGAAGAGGGACCATCGAGACTTCGCCCTATGGAAGATGGCTAAGCCGAATGAGCCGTTCTGGGAAAGTCCGTGGGGCGAAGGTAGGCCAGGATGGCACATTGAGTGTTCTGCAATGTCACTCAAGCATCTGGGAGAGAGGTTCGACATCCACGGAGGTGGTTCTGACTTAATTTTCCCTCATCACGAGGCCGAGATATTCCAGTCTGAGTGTTGTCTAGGCCATGATCCAGTGGTCCAGTATTGGATTCACAATGGAATGATCAACATCGATGGGGAAAAGATGAGCAAGTCTCTGGGAAATTTCTGGACAATCTCTGATGCTTTGGAACGTGTTGATCCTCTAGTATTGAGGTACACGCTGATTAATGCCCCATACCGACAACCGGTGGATTTCAACCAGATAATGATTGATGACTCAGAGAACCACCACAATAGACTCATCAGTTGCTATGGTGAAGGTTTGTCCAAGCATGGCAATGGTGATTGGAGTGGCTTTCCAGAGCTAGTAGATGCGGCCAAGAGGCTCGAAGAGGGGATGAATGATGACTTCAATACCAGAGTTGCACTAGTGGAGGTTCAAGCTGTGGCAAAGTGGCTACGGGGACTGCTCAACTCGGGAGGGGAAGAGAGGGGGATCTCAGGAGCAGTCGGATGGATCTCGGAATTCGCTGGAGAAGTTCTCGGATTACTGCCGACTGATGAGGAAGTACTAGCTAGAATGGAAAGCCATGAGAACGTGAAAGGCGAAGTCGCCCCCAAAGTCGAGGGTCTTCTCGGAGAAAGGGAAAATGCAAGGGATGCCAAGGATTGGGTACGGGCTGATCAAATTAGGGACGAGTTGGCAGAGATGGGAGTGGTTGTCGAAGATGGTCCTGATGGGGCTACGTGGAGGATCGAGTAGACATCAATTCTGTGAAAGTGCGATATAATACGACCATTCCCGCAAATCGTGCTCTCATTTGCATCTAGGCGTTCGATGGCCTCCTTGGCTTTGTCGTTGATGTTCATTTTGCCGGGCTGTCTTGACATCGTCGACGAAGCTAGGGGCTACGAAGACTGGCGAGATTGGGATAGCGATTTCTACCTTGTCGATCCTACTGGGCATGAAGACCCTAGGGACTTCGAAGTGGCGGATCCCATAGAGAATCAAACATGGGGGAATGCTACGTGGACTGTCTTTGGGAACGAACACGGAGGAAACTGCTGTGAGCACTACCTAGCAGGAACCAAAGAAGGTTGGATACTAAATTTCGGAGGGGAGTATCCCACATGGTCAGAAGACAGGGGCCTGACTTGGCAGGAGTATCGCCCCTCGATTTTCTCCCAGATAGGATGCATGGAGCCAAAGCCAACGGTCCCGGGGCAAGAGGGGTTAGGTGAGGGTAGCATAGTGCAAGCGACAAACGGGGACTTGATTTCCATGGGGTGGTTCCCCTATCCCAGTACCAGTGGGGCAGATCAGTTCTATGCCTTCTTCTACGATGCTGAAGATGCGGAATGGAGTTGGTGCTTCAACAGGACTCCCGAGCCCTTCTACGACCGTTCTTGGCAGGTCGAGGTTGTTGGTCCAATTAATGGTGGTTTGTACGGTAACGGACCATGGGCTAGCTTGGTAATTTCCAACTTCTGGCATCAGGTTCAGAACGTCGGCGGCCAGATTTCCACCGATGGTCTGAACTACGACTACTTCGGTTTCCCGGATAGGGACGAAAGCCTCGATGTAATGGAGGTTGATCTCAATCCAGAGAGTCTGGGTCCGGAGTGGGACTTCACGAAGCCTCACAAGGAGATGCGAGCCTTTCCAGTCCCATCGGGAGGGCTCTATTTCCCAAGTTACTTCTTGGATGGCAGTGATGCCTACCTGGATACTTCCCTTAACTGGTGGACGGGAGTGAACATAAACGGTTCATCGCTACCATCACAGTACTGCTCATTCGACTCCTCTACTGCCCTCCATTGTGTCACTGCAGGGCAGACATCTCTGGTGCACATGGTATCATGGGATGGCGGGGAGACGTGGGGGAACAGGACGTACAATCTTTCAGAGAAGGCGACAGAAATTGAGGAGTGGGAGTTCCACTCCAGTGGCGTGCACGACCTTTTCGTGCTTAATGTCAGATTCCAGAGTGCGGATGGCCCGGACGTCGATGTGGCATACCATGTCCGAGGATTCTCAGAGAGTCTGGAGCCTGACATGCTTACTTACCTAGGGCAGGGCGATCTTGACTCGACATCTGGAGCGGGGAATGACATAAGATTCGACTTCGCCAGCATGGGAATTCTCCCAGACGGCGGTTCTTTCATCGCTTATCATGATTCGACTGATCCGGACCCACTGTTCGGAGTCGAGATGCTGTTGCCGCAATCATACCAATTGTTCTCAATCTAGATTACTGAATCTCGAATGACACCTTTGTCCCATCGACCTCGAATACATCTGCTGAACTGGAGGGCTTTCCATCATTAAGGGAGTTCTCGCCTGCCCTTGTTTCCGTTACTACATGCTCCCAGTCGTTGTCCTGCAGCACCATTCCCTCCACCCATACCGACAGGTTGATCGAAGACTCCACTTGAAGGTCCATTTCCTTGCGCTTGGCTTGGATTCTGCGAGTAATATCCCTAGCCAGACCCTTGGAAAGGAGGTTCGAATCCGTGTGCATATCGAGGACAATGGAAACGTCACCCTCCTCGAATGGAAGGGTCTTAGCGGAGAATCCGTCTTTCTCCGCCCTTCTAATCTCAATGTCTTCCATAGTAATCTCATAACCACCCAGGGCTGCAATTCCTGCCTCTATCTCAAGCAAGAGCTCCTCCGGATTGGCCAAATCCAACTGGGCTAGGACGGAGGGGAGGTCTGATCGGCACTTGGCCCCCAGAACCTTTCTATTTGGCTCCAAAACTATCTTCTGGAAGGCATCCAAGTCGGACTCAGTGGTCAGTACCTCAACATTGAGTTCCTCGGCCAGTATGTCGTTGAATCTTGAGATGTCGGGCCCACCCACAATCCAACCTGTTTGGCACGGTAGTCGTTGCCTCCTGTTGGATTCTACCCGGATCCGCCTGCCGGCCTCTGCCAATGATCGGACGAGTGACATCTCCTGCTCGATTCCAAAATCACGTTCGGGAAGGTCTCTGTCTACAAGTTCCGAGCCAGTGGGCCAGTCTGCCAAATGGACCGATTGCCCGGTTAGTCCTCTGTGTATCTGATCGGGCATGAATGGAGATATTGGCGCCATAAGCCTGCATACGATAAGCAGCACTTCGTGCAGAGTGTGCTGACAGGCCCTCTTGTCATTGCTGTCGGACTCTTCCCACAGCCTCCTCCTAGACCTTCTGACATACCAGTTTGAGAGGTCGTTGACTACGAAGTCCTCCAATCCCCTGCCGGCCTTGTGAAAGTCCCAAGACACGAAGTTCTGATGGAATTCTTCTGCCATTTCTGTTGTCTTCGAGAGTATCCACCTATCCAGTGGGCTTCTTTCAGATGNGTTAACCATGCCCGATTCNTCTTCTGGGTCAAAGNCATCNAGGGCTGCGTAATCGGCATGGAACCGATAGACATTCCAGAGAGTCAAGAACATCTTGGCATATGACTCACGAACACCGTTTGGATCAAAATTAGTGGGGGACCAAGGGGCACTCTGAGTAGTCATGTACCACCTGATTGAGTCCGCCCCCTCCTTGTCGAAGTGATCCCACGGATTGACGACATTCCCCCTTGACTTGCTCATTTTCTTTCCTTCCTTGTCGAGAATGTGCCCGAGTGAAAGGCAACGTCTGAAGCAAGGCTCGTCAAACACGGTAGTAGCTACAGCTAGCAGAGAGTAGAACCACCCCCTAGTCTGATCGACTGCCTCACAGATGTAGTCGACCGGGAATGAGCCCGTGAAAAGATCCTCATTTTCGAATGGGTAGTGCCACTGGGCGAACGAGGCACAGCCAGAGTCGAACCAGCAGTCCATGACATAGGGTTCCCTAACCATCTCTCCAGAGCATCCATCAGATGGGCACGTCAATCTGACCTCGTCGACATAGGGCCTATGCAACTCGGGAGGAGTGGGGGATGAGTCAGTCTTCATCGAAGACATCTCTTCGATGCTTCCGACACAGTGCTCGGTTCCGCAATCTGGGCAAATCCAGACAGGAATTGGAGTTCCCCAGTAGCGCTCCCGGCTAATTGCCCAGTCCTTGATATTGGATAGCCATTCTCCCATTCTCTTGGTGCCTGTCCACTCTGGGGCCCACTCTACACTCGCATTGTGGGAGATGATCTGCTCCCTGACCGCAGTCATCCTGACAAACCAACTGTCCATTGCGTAGTACAGCAGGGGGTGGTCGGTCCTCCAGCAGTGCGGGTAGTCATGGGTGTAATCGTGCTCCCTGTAGAGCAGGCCGCGGTATTCTAGTAGATTGATTATCTCGTCATCACACTCCTTGACGTAGCGACCGTCTAGAAGCTCGTGAACCCCCTCTACGAAGGCGCCGTCCATCCCGACTGTGTGCTGTGCGGGGAATCCGACCTCCATGCCGAGTCTGTAGTCATCTTCGCCATACATCACTGCGGTGTGCACCACACCAGTTCCGTCGGTGGTTGTGACGAAATCCGCAGCTACGATCGTCCATGCTGTCTTGGAATCTCCTCTTTCGATTGCGCCGGGGAAGAGTGGTTTGTAGGACTTTCCAACCAACTCTGATCCGAGGAATTCGTCGACTATGTCCGCATGATTCCTAAGTACGCTACCAATCAGTTCTTTGGCTAGGATAAGCTCCTCACCAACCTCTGCTCCACCTCTTCCTTCCCATGAATCAGAGGGAGGTTCGGTGACTCTGACTCTGCAGTAAGTGACCTCTGGCCCAACTGCCAAACCCACATTTCCAGGGAGTGTCCAGGGAGTGGTTGTCCATGCCAAGACGGAGGCATCCTCCCCCTCCAGCTTGAATTTCACAAATACCGCTGGCTCGGAAACCTCCTTGTATCCTTGAGAGACCTCGTGAGTGGAGTAACTAGTCCCTGTTTGGGGGCAGTATGGGAGGACCTTGTGACCTCTGAATAGGAGGCCCTTGTCGAACATCTGCTTCAGGGACCACCATGCTGACTCAATGTAGTCGTCTTGTAGCGTGACGTATGGTTCTTCCATGTCTACCCAGAAGCCCATTCTCTCAGTCATCTCCCTCCATGCCTCCTCGTAAGTCCAAACACTCTCCTTGCACTTCTGGTTGAAGGCCTCCATGCCAAATTCCTCAATGGCTTCGTTGGACATCAGATCCAGTTGCTTCTGAACCTCTATTTCTACAGGGAGTCCGTGTGTGTCCCAACCTCCCTTTCTCTCGACTATGTGCCCCTCCATCGACTTCCACCTGCATACCATGTCCTTGAACAGCCGAGACAAAACATGGTGGATCCCTGGTCTTCCGTTTGCGGTTGGAGGGCCTTCCAAGAAGGTGAATGGGGAGTTAAGTTCCATCCTGGATTCAATGGATTTGGAGAATGTGCCCTCATCTTGCCAGACCTCCATCAAAGAGTTCTCCAGCCCCACCGGGTCAAGTTCGCCTGGAGAAGCGGGCACGCTCATCGGCCAAGCGACCTAGGAGTTCGTCTTGAACTTGAGGGGGGGCTAAGAGGACAATTAGAATGTAAATTGCAAGACTTCAAATGCCCTATGCACCAGTTGGAATCATGGCAGAGACGATTCGACTAGAAGTCGGAGGGATGACTTGCGATGGTTGCTCGAATCGAGTTAGGGGGGCCTTGGAGGACCTTCCGGGAGTAATCAATGCAATAGTTAGCCACCAGGATGGGAGCGCGGATGTCACACACGAGGGTGCAACCAGAGAGGAGCTAGGTGATGCTGTTCGTTCAGTTGGGTATACTGTCGATGGACGGGGAGAAGATTTCCATTGGAAAGACAAAGCCGTCTGGCGGCAGTCAGCAAACAACACAAAATGGTGCCTAATTGGATGCAGTATCGGGGACTTCGGGACCATTGCAGCTTTCCAATTCGTATTTACAGAAACGGGTTTCAGCGCCATGATGATAATGGCGCTGGCTATGTTCAATGGAATTATGACTTCTATTGCACTTGAGACATTCATTCTACTAAAACAGATGCCGATGTACGAGGCATTTCGTGTTGCGATAGGGATGTCGCTAATCTCGATGTTATCCATGGAGGCTGCAATGAATATAGTTGATCTTGTACTAACTGGCGGTGCTAAGCTCACTTGGTGGGTTATTGCGCCCATGCTAATCGCTGGATTCCTTACTCCGTGGCCTTACAACTACTGGAGACTGAAGAAGTACGGGGTGGCTTGCCACTGAGGTTTCTGTATGGATTGGAGAAATATAGCTGAAGATATATCCGAATGGATTGGCCAGTATGCGAATAAGAACGGCATAGAAGCACTAGTTGTCGGGGTTTCCGGGGGCGTGGACTCCGCAGTTACGTCCACTCTTTCGGCGATGACTGGAATCAACACAATCGTCTTGAACATGCCAATCCATCAAGACAGGGGGCAATTTGATCTGTCGGACCACCACATCGAATGGCTGAAATCGAAATGGGGGAATGTCAGCGGGAAGGTTCTCGATCTTTCTTCGACTTACGACGAGTTTTGCTCTGAGATGGGAGGGATGTCCGAATTATCTAGGGCGAACTCCAGGGCGAGGTTGAGAATGACAACCTTGTATGCAATTGCTGGCTCAAACAACGGCATAGTTGTCGGTACAGGGAACAAGGTTGAGGACTTTGGAGTAGGATTCTTCACGAAATACGGAGACGGGGGCGTGGACATATCCCCCATAGCGGACCTATTCAAATCAGAGGTTTTTGCGATTGGAAAGGAATTAGGGATTGCCCAGGAAATCCTAGACGCGGCTCCGACTGACGGCCTGTGGGATGATGGGAGGACCGATGAAGAGCAAATGGGAGCTTCCTATGACGAGTTGGAGTGGGCAATGAAGGAGTTGGGGGATCCCTCTGGTTCGGAAATGTCCGAACGTGAACTCGAAGTAATGCGCCTTTATGGCGATCTTCACGAATCCAACTCACACAAGATGAACCCGATTCCAGTTTTCAAGCTTAATCCTGCATTTAGGGACTGATTAAATGGAAGAGGATGAGGCTCGTCCAATCTATGTAGGCAAGAGCCGTTCGTCATACAGTGGGATGGTCCTAGAATCGATGTTCACCTATCTGCGTTGGGCGCTGGTTGCCATGGTGGTAATTGGCATCCTTCTGATGATGATGCCGCTCTTGCGGTAGTCATCTCCCTTTACGACGGTCCTCGACCTTTTTCTTGTATTCAGCATCAGAGTCTGCATCGGTCCACCCATCGAGGAAGAGCCCTCCCGACTTGTGGACCCCACCTCTGACGTTCCCCTTCCTTGGCTTCCTGAAGACATCTTTCTTCTCTGAGTGCCTGCTAAATGCCTTCGGTAGGCCATCAGCGTCCCTCTCCTGTCCTGAAAGGGAATATGCGCGCCATTCGGCGGTAGGTCCGCTCCTCTTCTTTTTTGGAGGTTCATCTTGCTTTTCCGAAAGTAGCAGGCTAGAGATTAGGCCGAGTAAAAATATGGGGAAGGCGCTGCATAGAAATGATCTGCCGGTTGACAAGCCGTCAACAAACCAGTCTATTAATCGAGATATGATGGATTTATCTTCATTTTTCTCGAATTCTTGCGAGAGTCTGACATAGATATTGGAATCGAAGGTGTAATTTCCATTGTCGCATCGAGAAGATGATGAGTTGGATGGATCGTAACATAGCTGTCCCACATAAATCATATCGGGGACATCTTCTCTCTGGGTAGAATTACTACATTGGGGGTAGAAGAAGTCCGCTCCCGATTCATTGAGGAACGAGATCTGCACAAAGACGCAGTCATCCCAGTTCCCATCATCATCTTCATCCAAGTATTGCCCGAAGGAGTATATCGCCCATCCATTGTTGGAATCTGATTTGGTCTGTTCAAAGGTTAGATTGGTACTTTGTCCGACATAGGCGAATTCCACTTCGGCCTCTTCGGAGGATTCGAAAATTGGCAAAGTGGTCCCGGTCCCCAAAAAAAGAACCCCTACAAACATCATTGTTCCTGAGATAGCGATGAGCGCATTCGATAGAGGGTGCATGGTATCTACAGTTGTCGCATAGCAAAGACACTCAAGTCAGTTGCGATGCCAGAATAGATGCCAATAGCCAAATTCTTGCAATTCTCCTCCTCCTTTTTGGGGCCTTTGCGGAGAAAGAGACCCGGAAAAGGAAAAGGAAAG
Source organism: Methanobacteriota archaeon (assembly GCA_002683155.1). GTDB lineage: Archaea > Thermoplasmatota > Poseidoniia > Poseidoniales > Thalassarchaeaceae > UBA36. Next base: position 12,705 of record NYST01000009.1, read on the forward strand.
AGAACAATCCGAAAATAGCCATGACTAGGAAGGAAGTCTCGCCCAAGCCCCAGGATACTGGCCCTCCCATGCCCTCTGGACTGGTGGATTCAGTGCCTGCATGAAGCATTGTCAACGATACCAAGCTCGTCAATTGACCGACAAAAAGAGTCGCTGCAGAGGAGTCTGCCACTGGCTTTGACCAAGCATCGGACTTCGGATTATTTCTGGATTTTGACGCAGAATTGACCGGCTGGTATGAAGGGTCGTCCCGATTGGACCATCTGGACCTAGGAGAAATTCCCACGTCATTGTATTCATGGGGGGATATATTGGGTTATTGATATTACAGAAGATACTCAAACTGAACCCCCCAGGGTGGTTTGTGGGATATCTCGAGTTGATAGAGGCGGCTTCACTGGTTCTTTGCAGTTCAGCGACATTCCTGTGGATGGCCATTGGATCCCTATCTAGGACTACGAAGAGCGAGATCTTGGCGCAGCGAGTGATTGCGACGATCTGTCTTGCTTCGGCGGCTCTACTTTTTTCCCTACATTATTCCGGAGGGGAGATTTGGGGGTCGACGAAAATAGCGAGGCCGTTTGCGGTTATTGCTGTGATGATGGCGTTGGCTTCAGTCATGAACATCAAAGGAAAGGATGTCCAAGGAGAGGCAAATCCTCACAAAATTATGAAGAAAGTGGATGATTAGGGTCCTACTCCGAATTTAGTTTGTCATCTATGAAAGAGCGCATGTATGCTGGGAGTTCCCCGTTGACGAAGACTACGTCCTCAACTTGATCTAGCTTCATTAGCGAATAGTAGATTTGCATTGCAGTCATAGGTGTGGCACTACAACCGGTACAGCCCCCTTCTAAGGAAATCATGATTACGCCGTCCGTGGTGTCTACCACGTTTACGACTCCATCATGGGCATCTAAAACAGCCTGCACAGGGCCTACGGAATCCAAGATTAGTTGTTTGTCGACCATGTTTCTCACCCTCCATGAGGGGCGGGGGTCTTTCAAAGAATTGCCTCTTCGGAGTGTTATGAGCAGGCATACCCGAGTCATCCTAATCGATCTCTTGGTTGAGAGATCCGAGTTTGGTCATGGTGGAAATCAAGAGGTGGTGAATCCGATTGCGGAGGGCGGCCCGGTGGAGGTTCTGCTTGTTACTCCACAAATGCAGTCTGAAGAAGTGGGTGTTCGTGCTCAGGAAGAAGGCTTAGTCAGGATTTCTGAGGGAGATGTCCCGAATTGGGATTACGAATACCCGTTCTGGGAGGAATGCGGCTTGGAGATGCACGGAAATGATGTTATTTTCAGGAGGGTAGCAATGCCACTGAACGGAGATGACGCGTTAATGCGGGAGTGGATTCGGACAATAAAACCGGATGCAGTTGTCTGCAGTGGCTCGAGGAGGAACGTGACGATGTGGGAAGAGTGGATGAATGGGAGTGGATCCCTTCTCAGATGCTCCTCAAGAATGGGAATACCCACGCTGGGAATCTGCTTTGGGCATCAACTCCTCTGCCATTCTCTTGGGGCTAGCGTCGAGAGGGCCGATTCCATGTCCAGTGGCGTCTGGGATCTTGCGCTAAATTCACATGGTTCCGCAGACGAGATTTTTGCATCTCGTGGCAGTGGCGAGGGAGGGGCGCCTGTGGCTCTATATTCGCACCAGGACCACGTGACAACGGTGCCAGAAAGTTGCTTGCTACTTGGTTCGGCGGATCACAACAGAGTTACAGCGGTTCGAGTTCTGGACGAAGAGGGGCAGGCACTACCCGCATGGGGCCTCCAATTCCATCCCGAAGCCGCCAAGGCGAGGGTTGAGAGGGCTTTCGAATGGGGTCACATTTCTGAGGAGGAAATGGTGGCCTTCCAGCGCGAACACGACGGTGCTGGCGTCCTGAATTCGTTTGCCTCGGTAATCCATGCTAATATTGGCTAAACAGCAAGGGCCGTTTTACTATTGGATTTGGATTAAATAGAGCACTCGATTCGGCGAGCCGAACTGATGGTGTAACTATGGATGGAGAACAACTAGGGATGATAGGGATTGCAGCGGGGCTTTTTGGGCTTGCTGTTGCATTTTTCCTATACAATAAGGTGAATTCAATTAAGATCGAAAACGAAACCGTGGCGAAGATTACCGGGCGAATCCAAGACGGTGCTATGGCCTTCCTTTACGCAGAGTACAGGTTGCTGTCCGGATTTATTGTGCTAGTAGCAGTCCTCCTCCTCTTAGGAGGGGAAGAAAGGGGACTCGGGATGGAAACCATGATTGCATTCATCATTGGTGCCCTATGCAGTGTCGCTGCAGGATTCTCTGGAATGCGATCTGCCACTAGTGCAAACGGCCGTACAGCACAAGCTGCAGCAGATGGCGGTCAAGCGGCCGCACTAACCACCTCATACAATGGCGGTGCAGTGATGGGTCTAGCAGTAGGGGGTTTGGGACTAGCCGGCATTTCTCTGATGTATTACCTAACTGAGACCGACTTCCTCACTGTGGAGAACATTGCTGGGTTCGGGATGGGGGCATCCTCGATTGCACTTTTCGCACGTGTTGGCGGCGGCATTTACACCAAGGCAGCCGACGTGGGTGCTGATCTTGTTGGAAAGGTAGAAGCTGGAATTCCAGAGGATGATCCGAGGAACCCTGGAGTGATTGCCGACAACGTCGGGGACAATGTGGGCGATGTTGCGGGAATGGGTGCCGATATTTTCGAGTCATTCGTAGGAAGCATAATCGCAGCAATGGTGATCGCTGCGGCAAACGAGGATCTTCTAGGACCAGACTACGTTATGATTCCAGTCGTACTGGCAGTCGTTGGTTACATTGCTTCCATTATTGGCGTATTCTCGATAACAGCAATGCAGAACATGGACCCAGGAGCGGCACTGAGGAATACCACATTCATCGGAGCGGGACTTTTCATCGCTGGTGGATACCTCGCCCTAGCCTACCTAGATTTGCCGACCACGGTAATCCAAGCTGTCGCAATCGGATCACTAGTTGGTATCCTGATTGGCCTTGTTACTGAGTACTACACTGGGATAGAAGACGTTTTCTTCGTCAAGGTCAAGGCTATACCGTACATAGGCGAAGCAAGCAAGACTGGAAGTGCGACTAACGCAATCGCTGGATTGGCAGTAGGGATGCAGTCGGTTTTCATCCCAGTACTACTGATGGCTGCAGGTATCTTTGGGGCTGATCACGTTATGGGCGGTGGAGATCTGGGCCTATATGGGATAGCAATGGCAGCAATGGGAATGCTAGGCACCGTCGGCGTGACTATGACGGTGGATGCTTACGGCCCTGTTGCGGACAATGCCGGCGGGATTGCTGAGATGTCCGGACTAGGTGATGACGTCAGAGAGATTACCGATGGTCTCGACTCGATAGGCAACACCACGGCTGCAATCGGAAAGGGTTTCGCTATCGGCAGTGCTGCTTTGACGGCTCTAGCCCTTTTCGCTGCCTTCAAGACCAGTGCTAACCTTGAGGCTGCGGACCTGAGCCTTACTGAGCCAATGGTCGTAATCGGCCTTCTGATAGGTGCTGCACTGCCGTTCGTAGTCGCTGCGATGACGATGAAGTCAGTGGGGCGCGCAGCAGAGGACATGATTACCGAGATCAGGAGGCAGTTCAGGGAGATCGATGGCCTCCTTGAGGGTCGAGAAGGAGTAGAGCCAGACAGTTCGACCTGCGTGGACATCTCGACCAAGGCAGCCTTGAGGGAGATGGTGTTGCCAGGCTTCGTGGCAGTATCTAGCCCAGTGATAATTGGGCTGTTGCTAGGTAGCGCAGCGCTGGGAGGTACTCTGGCCGGAGCAACTGCTAGCGGAGTGTTGATGGCGCTATTCATGGCAAACGCAGGTGGTGCTTGGGACAACGCCAAGAAGGCCATCGAGCAAGGCCATATCGAAGGTGCTGCAAAGGGCGATGATGCTCACAGCGCTGCTGTAGTCGGAGACACAATTGGTGACCCGTTCAAGGACACAAGTGGACCCTCTCTGAACATCCTGATCAAGCTGATGAGCATAGTCAGCGTTGTTATCGCTGGAATGTTGACCAAGACAGGCGAACTAGGCGCTCTCTGAAAGTAAGCGGGCGAGCGTCAGGCTCTTGACTGGCTGGCCCTAGCGGTGAGCATGGGGAAGGCACTCGCATATGGCATACTAGTGGTTCTCCTTGCATCTTCACTTGGGGGATGTGCAGGAGGCGAGTCTGGTGGGGGCGATTCCTCATCGGATGTTTTTGAGGTGCCCATCTGGGAGATTGGCGATTGGTGGCTATACACATTCTCAACTCCGGATTACAGCGATGACACTGCAAGATTGGTAGTGGCGAGCACTAGCGAGGAGGACGGGTCGGCGTACATGCTTGCAATCTCAAGCCTTACCGAGGCGAGGCGCCATGCAGTTCTCAATCACAACCCCTTCCTGGGCAGGATGACACATTCTGAATTGGGTGCCTTCGAGAATGGGGTTGCGCAATCGGTTCTGAGTTTCCCTCTCGAAGAGGGGAAAACATGGTCTTTCACACTTTTCTCGGTGGAATGGAGTGCATTTGTGTCCGACATCTCGGGTAGTTCTGCAGTAATCATTGCTACTTCCTCGGATGGCTCAAGGCTGGATTACGTGTTCGACAGAGAGGCTGGTTTCTTCTACTCATTTACCTGGAAGGATGAGATGGGGGAGAATAAACTCAGGATGATGCTTTCCGATAGCGGTTCTGGGCACTCGGGGGATGTCTACTTCGTGAGAGGTGGAGACCTGTTCAGTGACGTGTGGGAGGATACTGGGAACGACATTGAGATTCGTGACACATTCCTCGTTAGCGACCACCCCAGTGATGGTGATTGGGATGAGATGATCTACTTCATCGATGCAGATTGTGGTTCGGGGTCGTCCATCTCGCTGACCCTTAGGGATCACATGTCAATATCGGCACTAGAGAGAGTTTGGGGGCCAGGAGCCAGTGAAATGGGAACTCTTGGGACTATACCCTATCCATCTGAGGAATATACCCTAACAGCGACCTTTACAGGTGGTTCGACATTCTTGAGAGTTAGAATTGCTGGTGGAATAACCCAATCGTGGAGCATCTAGAGATATTCCAGAAGGTTATCTGATCCTCCGACAAAGATGGGCGCATCACCTCGCATATCAAACACAACAGGAACTGTGCGATGCCCGGTTTCTATGACTACTTCCTTGCGGAGACCTTCGAAGTTATCGAGGTTGACTTCTGAATAGGTTAGGCCCTTCGAATCAAGGGTCCTGAATGCTCGGGTACAGTATGGGCAGATCGTCTGTGTGAAGACTAGGAAGTCCTCATTTGAGGACTCTATTATGTCATGCAGGCGTGACAGCGTCACCGCCCCCATCTTCCCCATCCCACCATGCAGACTCCCCCAAGTCTGCATCCATGACTTCGTCGTCTTCGGATTTGTTCTCGAGAACCCGATTGCACTCATCAGGATCTATGAACACTAGGAAAACCACGGTAATCATGGTAAGTGCGGCACCCACATAGATGGCGGTCGCGTAGTCGTTATCGAAAATCTCCAACATCCTCCCTGTGAAAGTATAGGCCATCACGGCTGATAGGTTGAACATCGACATGTAAGCTGTGAATTGGGTGCCGCCGACCTTGCTCCATGTCATCTTCATCGCTACTGCAATTACACAAATCCAAGCAACTCCATTGATCAATCCGCGGATAATCAGATATGTTGTCATGATTGCCGTATTTGTCCAGAATGGCTGCAGGACTGCCAGCATTGCGTTTGACAATGCTAGGCATGTGAATCCGATCATTGCAACTCTCCTGACTCCGAATCTGTCGCCAAGCATACCGCCGGAGATTTGGCCTATCATTGTGGCAAATATCACCACCCCCCCTACTATGACGTTGTACTTCTCCTGCTCCCAACCTGCCCTATTGATGAATATGTCAAGCACGATTGGGTCCACGAACAAGTACAGCTCAGAGAGGAGGCACAGGAAGATGAGCAAGAAGGACGACCTTAGTGAGAATGCCTTTGTGAGATTAAAAGTGGTCTGCGCGAGTGTCCTTCTTGCCCCAAATGGAAGTAAGGAGAATGGATTCTTGACCTTTGGAATGGTAAATGCCCGAGACATCAAAGAGACTGCCAATGCAAGGACTAACCCCCAAAATGCATATTTCTTTGCAACACCATATCCGGAGACAGTTAGATCCACGGACAGAATTGCATACAACAGGCCCAGGACAAAGATCGTCAATGAAATGATGGTGATGAGGGCGGCTAGTGGGATCTTTTCGTCAAATGTTGATTTTCCAACAGCCTTTGCAGCCCACCACCTTGACTCTTCTGGTTCTTCCCAGTATAGTGACTCATCGACTGCTGCCACTTCCACGGAGTCTTGATCGCCCGAAGAATCCCCTCCTGAATCCTTGTCTGACTTGCCAGACCATGGGAAGAGTCGCGTACCTGGCTTCTCATAGAGGAATAGTGGCAGGAGCATGATTAGGAGGAGGAGGGGGAGTTGAACGGATAGCATTCCCCTAATGCCTATCTTGGTGGCGAATCCTCCCAAAACCGCTCCCCCGATAATCATCCCTGCCCGCTTAGATGCGAACATGTACCCGTTCGCCTTTGAGACCTCGTCATCGTGAAGAACGTCAACTGCTAGAGCATCGGTACTAACGTCTTGGAGGGATGCGAAGATATTGTGTATGAATAGGAGTTTGATCACCAAACCGAGTTCGTTCTTCAGATCTGGAATTAGAAGAAGGGTCCCTATAGAGGCAGCCATTCCGAACTGGGCGAAAATAATCCATAGCCTCCTAGATCCGAATTGAGGCATGTTCACAGTATCAATCACCGGCCCCCATATCCACTTGAAGGTCCAAGGGAGAGCAATTGTGGCGAATAGGGTGGCGATCTCTTGTGGGGTGAGTCCATTGTCTGCTAGATATGCCGCGAAGGCTACTGAGGCGAATCCCCAGGGGAGGCCTTGGGCGAAGTAGAGCACGCATAGGGAGACCATTCGCCTGAGTCTGTTCTCAGTCAGGCTCTTTCCTTCGAACCACTCCTGGACTAGTTGTTCTCTGTTGAATATAACAAATCCAACCAATACGGAAAGCATCAACCCTACACCGATTATCAGGATGTTGGAACTGCTTGAACCCCCCGAGCCACCTCCGGATGTCGCGGGCGTGTCGAGCAGAATTACTCGGCGGGCGTCTACTGGGGAGATATGCTCCTCATCGACGACTAGTCTAGCGAAAATGGTAGAGTTCCCGGACTCCTGGTGGGGATCAAGGCGGATACTCCAGAGTGACCAGTCTTCCAGTGGTGAGTCGTCCTCTGCCTCCTTCCAATCCCCGCCTCCGACACGAATCTCGACCCGAGTAGTTGGCTGACCTATCCCTGCTCCTGACGAGTGGCCATTGATGTAGCTCTCGTTGCCGATTTCTTGCAGGGTCTCCATTTCCATTGAGACATTGAGTGAACGATCGATGCTTCCTGCCGCCTCTACAAATGCTGTGGGGTCCGCCTGCCCATATCCAAACTCATTGTCTGGTCTGGTCTCGAGAATACTACAATCGTTGAATCCCGGGTCATCAAGGAGCTGGACATCCCTCTCTATCGAATGTGCTGCAATTATTGACTTGAACTCCGTAGGAGTCAGATCAGGATTGGCTTGAACCATCAATGCGGCGATTCCTGCCATTAGAGGAGTAGCCATACTCGTTCCTGACTTGCCGGTGTAGCCGTCCTGAGTAGCTGCATCGGGAGCCATTATGTCAGAGCCGATTGTTGCGACATCCGGTTTTACCCTGAGATCTGAAGTGTACCCCCTGCTGCTGTATATTGCAAGTCCTAGATCCTTGTCCAAACTGGCCACTGTAACCGGCAATTGCGCATCCCCAGGGCTATCTATCGTATTACAACCGGCTATGGTTACCCCGCCGAATTCGTTCCCTGCCGATAGAGTCGTGATGATTCCTGCTTCGACGACCATGTCCATCTGTCGGCTCCATGCCGAACTCCCATCATTGTCCACATGTACCTCAAATTGCTGTTCCCCCAAGGAAGAAGTGACAATGTCGATTCCATACTTTTCCTTGTTGTCAATTGCCCACTGGGCCCCTTGCATCACATCCTCAATATCGCCATCACAGCAACCTAGTATGTTGATCAGATGGGCTCCGGGGGCGGCTCCGACGTACCTCAGACCCGTTGTGGGATCGGTCTGGCCACCTCCGGAGCCAGCTGCAATTCCTGCAACGTGGCTTCCGTGAGTCCCAGAGTCATAGGATGTTGATGGGTCTTGCTCCTCGTCGGTGAAGACTGCATCGAAGAATGCGATTATCTTGGGGTCGCAGTCCGCTGGAATGGGCTGTGGTTCAGGATTCAGGGGATCTGGCTCGGGAGGATCATCGATACAGGTAAATGGGTCGTCGTCCATATCGTTGAGGCCCTCGTGATCGCCACGTACCCCCGTGTCCAGAATGGCAATCACAGAACCTGTACCATCGAGCCCGAAGTCTTCCCACACTGTGTCGACGCCCATGTTTGGAACCGCCTCGTGCATGTTGACCTCGGCGAGTCCAAGATCCTCGACCATCACCACGCCATTCAGGGATCGGATACCTCCTTCGTCTATGATTGGAGCGATTGGAGATGTGCCAGAAACCGTGTTCAAATATCCAAATCTGAAGGTAACTTCCACTCCAAGTGACTCTAGTGCAGAGATATCGGCATCTGTCGGATGGTGGTCATAGTCGACGAAAATACGAGCACTTCCCTCGGGAGCCCTCTTCCACCAGTCCCTCTGAGTTTGTTCCGGTTGCTCGATCAACCATTCCAATCTGTCGTCAAGGGAGTTAGAATCCTTGTCTCGACTCCAATGAGTCCACCAATTCCAGTGAATGTCTGACTCTACACTGGGCACCCAATCCCCATTTGCATCGAATCCTCCTTGTCGTGACGGCTCAAAGGAGATTGAGGATGATACCAATGGTGCGATTAAGACCAATAGGGCGAGGGATGCAAACATATGGCGGCGGTCGGCCATGGATGCTCGGGCAAACGGTCATGTTTGAGATTTCGTGCTTGACTATCAATCGTGAATCAGGACTCCTTTGTCCTCGAAATCCCAATCAATTATCTCCCATTTGGCTCCTTCTATGGCCTGAATTACCTCTTCACGCCCAGTGGAAGAGCACAGAATTGCTGAGCACCCCCCGCCGCCAGCCCCCAACGCTTTCCAAGCTACAGCAGAACCACTGTCGATGAGTGGCTGCACCACATCCCTGAAGGGATCGTGGATTGCATCGTCAATCAAGTCAACGCCCTCGCATACTTCATTCAATGAAGCAACTACCATGTCTCTGCGATCTTGTTGGAGGCCCTGGGCCATCACCCTAGCTGCACCTCTGATCTTATGTAGGCCACTGATAACCTCCGGATCCCCATTTGAGTATCGAGACCACACTGATTTTTGCATATCTCCGGAATTCCTGGTTTTACCGGAGAATGAGATGACGAGATGCTTCTTCAGCCAATTCATTGACGACCTCATTGGCTCAAATGGCATCCTCTCGACCGAATCCCCAATGAACAGCAGATGGTTGAAACCCCCTACTGCTGATGCCCACTGATCTTGCCTACCGCAGTAATTGCCGGATTCGGACTCCAGAACAAACGCTTCCTCGGCTAGTTTCACCGGATCTTCAATTTGATCAGGAGAGTTCAGCGCGGACAATGCGACATTCATGGCTGAGCTAGTTCCCAATCCGGATCCCCTGGGTACTGGAAACTCAAAGTGTGTCTCTGAAACACCTGAATCTGGGCCAAGTCGGGCGAACACCCTGAGATTAATTGCGAAGTTTACGACTTCTCCTCCGAAGTCCCCGGGATATGGGCCCACGTCGGTCCACCCGCCAGCAAGGTCAACTCGGACAGGCGATGAAGATGAGGTGCCCCCTGCCATAATTCCAGTGGGGTTTGCTACTAGACATCATTATTTCTAGACCGAAAGTATCGGGTATCAATGGCCCCTCCGCGAGGCATGGACGACGGAGTTGCTAGAGCGATTTCTGCATTCAAGTCAGGGAATCCTGTAATGATCTTTGATTCTGATTTCAGAGAGAAAGAGACAGATCTACTATGGCCCGCAACATCGGCTACACCAGAGGTAATTAGGAGACTGCGCAAAGACTGCGGAGGACTTCTCTTCCTAGCAATAGGAAATGAAATCGGGGAAATGTTCGGACTCCCGTGGCTACAGGACATCCATTCTCACGATACCTTGATCGGAGAGAACCCTGTACTTGGGCATCTAGTAACAAACGACCTTCAGTACGATTCAAGATCTGCGTTCACTCTTTCTTTGAACCATAGGGAGACGTACACGGGAATTACCGACAGGGACAGAGCTCTGACAACAAGAAGGTTCGGAGAGCTGTCTGGGGAATTGATAGATATTGGTGCAATGGGCGACTTCGCTCTGTCCCAATTAGGAAAGGAATTCAGGACCCCGGGACATATCCCTGTGTGTAGAGAGTCGCCTGGAGGGCTCAAGACGAGGGAGGGGCACACTGAATTGGCAGTGTCCATAGCCAGATTGGCAGGGTTGGTCCCTTGTACAATTGGTGCCGAGATGCTAGAGCCGGATGGCGATGGTGCGTTGACCTTGGAAGGGGCCAGAGATTATGCAGATAGGTATGGGATTCCAATGATTACTGGGGAACAGATTTCCACTGCTTTCGATGAAAAGGATTAGGCGAAGATATCAACGGGGTCTCAATGATGGTCAGAGTGATGGCAGTAGGTATTTTCGACCTACTCCATGCTGGTCATTTGCACTACGTCGAGCAAGCAAAATCGCTTGGTGACGAGCTTATTGTCGTCATTGCCCACGATGAGACCGTAAGGAAGCAGAAACACGAGCCAGTTACTGGTCAGAAGTTGAGGAGAAGAATGGTGGAAGGCCTGAAACCAGTTGATAGAGCGATTATTGGAAATCCGCCCGGAGTTCCCATTTTCGAGATACTTGAGGATGTGAAGCCAGACATTATTGCTCTGGGTTATGATCAGAAGCACTCTATTGACGCAATTAGGTCTGGCTTGGACAAAGCTGGCTTCGGAAAGGTGGAAGTGACGCGAGTGGAAGGCTTGTCGGACGACCTAGATGGCACAAGGAAGATTATTGCAAGGATTCTAGATTTGTGGCCCAGTACAGAGGGCGGGCCCTATGAGGAGGACTGAGCGTGTTTACGGGAATTGTAGCTGGTACTGCGCCTATTCTGAGAATTGACGAAGGCGAGGGGATTCGCAAAATAACAGTGGATCTGGGAGATTTCTTAGACGGACTCGAAACTGGAGCAAGCGTATCCCTAGATGGGGTATGCATGACTGTGGTTAGCATAGATTCCGGACTGGTGACCTTTGATGCTATTTCGGAGACTCTGGACAGGACAACCTTGTCAGATAGGTCGGAGGGCGATTTGCTTAACGTCGAGAGGTCGATGAGGCTCGGAGATGAGTTGGGGGGGCATATCCTATCCGGGCACGTAATGGGAACGGCGGAAATCATAGAGTCGAGGACGGTTGGAGAGGGATTGGATCTCCTCATCTCCATGCCTGATGGATGCTCCCCATTCATACTGGAAAAGGGATTCATTGCTGTTGATGGAATGTCTCTAACTATTGGGAAATGCGATGAGGGGAGTTTCGGTTTGCATATTATTCCAGAGACACTCAGAATCACCACTCTGGATAAGAAGGTCGTAGGAGACAGGGTAAACATTGAGATAGACTCGAGAACCCAAGCAGTAGTGGAGACGATGCTCAGGATGGGTAAATCATGAATCTTGGAATTGTTTGTGGGTCTTTTCATCGCGAGGAAGTAGAGAGGATGCTTGAATTTGCCAAAGATGAGGCGGCTTCCAAGAATTTGCAAGTGCGGGATGTCGTTTGGATCCCCGGTTCTATGGAGGCACCCCTTGCTCTTGACAGGATGCTCCATGATGAAGAAATCCATGGAGCCATTGTCTTGGGAATTATCGAACGTGGTGAGACCGATCATGGCCTTGTAATGGGCAATTCTGTTACCATGTCAATTATTGAATTGCAAATCAAGCATAACAAGCCGATTGGATTGGGAATAATCGGTCCTGGGGCCGAGCCTGAGCACATTGAGCCTAGGCTAGAGCCACACGCTAGGTCCGCGGTTGGTGCGGTCGCAGCGATGTCAGCGTGAACGAAGGCATCATTCGCCCGGAAGGCGCATTGAAGGCAACTCAGTGGAAGTGGCAGCTTCCATCCCCTCGACAGTAATTAGAGGAGTAAGCTTTCCATTGAAAACTCCCGATGCTCCAACGTAGAGTGAGAACTTTACGGCCATTTCCTCTGGGATGTCGGCAATCATAAGAAAATCCATCTCTCCGAAAGACCAGTAGTAAGCTTCCAGGGACCCCCCCATTGCTTCCACTATCCTCTCGGCTTCTTCCTTTCTCGCTTTGCCCCCGTCCTTTAGCAGGCCAGCAGCACCTTCCTTAGTGTAGTTTCCAGAATACATGTATTTTGGCATGAGTAGCCCTCTTGATGGTTGTTATATTACGATTTCTTTCTCGATTTTTCCCTTATTCGATGGAGTGGTAAGACTGTCAAGATTCAAGGGATGCCTTACACCTCGGTGACTTATGGGCGAGGACGTCAGGAGCGTGATCATTGTTGGTTCAGGCCCTGCAGGTTACACTGCTGGACTATACTCGGCCAGAGCCTTGCTGAGTCCTTTGATGTTCGCCGGGTACATGTCAGGAGGACAGTTGATGCTAACATCGGATGTTGAGAACTTCCCTGGATATCCAAAGGGAATTGGCGGGCCGGAGATGATGGTCGACATGAGGGAACAGGCCGAAAGATTCGGTTTGGAGGTCCAAGACAAGAACGTGGAAAGAGTCGATCTTTCGCAACGTCCCTTTGGAGTTTGGGTGGAAGGGGAGGAGTTCAGGGCAGAATCGCTGATTATTTGCACTGGGGCGGAGGCGATTTGGCTTGGTGCAGAAGGTGAAGAGGAGCAGAAGGGGCGTGGAATTTCGACATGCGCCACTTGTGACGGTGCTTTCTTCCGAGACGAAGAAATCATCGTTGTCGGGGGTGGAGATTCGGCAATGGAAGAAGCTACCTTCCTAACGAGGTTTGCAAGCAAGGTTACAGTCATCCACAGGAGGGATGTTTTCAAGGCGTCAAAGGTGATGTACGAGAGGGCAGAGGGTCATCCAAAGATAGAGATCAAGCCATTCAGGCAGGTGAAAAGGTGGCTTGCCAACGAACAAGGCCTTACTGGTGCCATTCTGGAAGACCCCAGGGATGGATCGGAGGAGGAGATAAGTTGTGCTGGTGCTTTTATTGCGATAGGCCATAAGCCAATTACCAGCTTCCTAGAAAATCAGTTGGAAACTGACTCGGAGGGATACATCGTCCACAAGACGAATACAATGACGGCAATTCCGGGAGTGTTTGCTGCTGGGGATGTTGTGGACAAAAGGTACAGACAAGCGATTACGGCTGCTGGGATGGGTTGTCAGGCTGCAATAGATGCTGAGAGATGGCTAGAAGATCAGCACTGAGGTAGTTAGGTTGGTAGAATTCGGAGTATTCAGTGATAGAGAAAACTGGTTAGAGAGAAGTTGGTTATCTCATCGAATTGGGGATCTGTTCTACATCTCTCATACAATTGTCACACTTTGGTGCGCCATACTTTGGTTGGGACCTCACCAATGGATGTGGTGGGGCGTCATCATCCTATACTCGGCCACAGAAATACTCTGGTTCTTTCGGGGTCAATTCTGTATTCTTTCCGATCTTGAAAGGTACTTCAAGGGAGTCCCTAGACCCGAGGATCCACTGAATCAAAACTTTATTCGCAGACTTTGGTATTTATTTTTCCGAAGAGAGATTTCAACTGAGACGGCATATATTTTGACTCGAGTATGGGGGCGATTAGGTTTCTCTGTGGCTATTATTAGACTTTACATGGGTGGGGCCTTCTGAGGCATTTTGCTAGATGAAGCCCAGATGTGATCACCAATCAAACAGCCAATAGGGAGTGAAAAAGAGACCGAAGATACCTTGATTGTACCCCCTTTCACGATGACAATGTCAGACTACCTTGGGCCTGAACAAAGGGAGAGATATGCAAGACATCTAGTTCTCCCAGGAGTTGGGCATGAAGGCCAGGAGAAATTGCTCAAATCGTCGGTCCTGGTGGTTGGAGCCGGTGGGCTGGGTTCTCCGGCATTGATGTATTTGGCTGCAGCCGGAATCGGCAGAATTGGAATTATCGACAATGATAAGGTCAGTTCATCCAATTTGCAGAGGCAGATAATCCACAATGTTTCCTGGGTTGGCAAATCTAAGGTTAAGTCTGCTTCCGACTGGATAAAGGGACTTAATCCGGATATTGACGTTGTAAAGATCGATGACAGGCTGACTAGGAATAATTCAGAGGAAATACTGAATGATTACGATGTTATTATTGACGGGACGGACAACTTCCAATCTCGATACCTAATTGGGGACGTGTGCGAGATTCTGGGCAAACCATGGATTTTTGGGAGCATTCATAGATTCGAGGGGCAAGTCTCGACCTTCAACCTGAAAGGGGGGGCGAATTATCGTGACTTGTTTCCCACCCCTCCTCCTCCAGAGTTAGCACCAAATTGCTCGGAAGCTGGAGTTTTGGGGGTATTGCCCGGCATTGTTGGAACAATACAAGCGACAGAGGCACTGAAAGTAATTCTGGGCATTGGAGAAAATCTGAGTGGAAAGTTACTGACAATTGATGCTTTGACGATGGAAATGAGGACACTATCGTTTTCCAAAAATCCAGAAAGAGTTAGGGTCACAAAACTAGGGGAGTCGGTGAGCAGGGATTTTGAAGAAATTGGTGCGAAGGATCTATCCGAACGGAGACAGGGTGGTTGGAAACCATTCCTACTTGATGTCAGAAGAGCGCATGAGGAGGCTATTGCTTCGATAGAGGGAACCGATGCCAGAATAATGCATCTTGAGATTCCGACGAGATTATCCGAGTTGCCAACAGGAACTGATATCGTTGTATACTGTAGAAGTGGCCAGAGATCGGCTGCTGTGGCCAGATTCATCATAGAATCTGATTTGGAAATTGGACGCGTTTTCAACCTAACTGGAGGCATACTCTCTTGGTCGGACAATGTAGACCCGAGTATTGTCAAATATTAATGTGGTATTTTCATCTTCTATACACTATTTTAATGTGGTAATTAACTACTTTTCAACTAATTTCACTAATATATCTGATATAATGTGGTATTTTTATCTACTATACACTATTTTAATGTGGTAAAAATAAGAAAATATAGATCTAATAAAACGGAAATACCACATTAAACAATTAATTGTGGTTAAATTATCATAATTATGGCCAATATTGTTGTACTATACCTGCTGGGGCGGCCATGGTATCGGCGAGAATAGGGATTTGGAAGTGTCCCGAGTGTGGCCTTCATCAGATTTGGAAAACTAGGTCTAATAAATCGAGTAAATTGGACAGGAAGTGCTCAAAATGTGAAAAAAGGATCAGGGCCACACTGGATAGATCATCCAGTGGCAAGGGAAGAACAAGGAGCTTGGAGATATGGGAAAGGGATCCACGTTCTAAGATTGGAGAACTTGTAGAAGAGGCAGCAAGAAGAAACTCCGGGATTTCTATAGAAGAAGGGGCTCTTGACCGTCCTAATGATGAGCCGCAGTCGATATTACCGAAGATTTGGGGTTCTGGTTGGAAACCCGAGATTCCGTTAGAATTCCCCCAGAAAGTTTCTATCGAGTGCGTCAGGGATGACTTGCTAGGATTCATTGCTGAAAGGCACGATGGCCATCTGGATGTGGTTTCTGACTGCTGGGGCAATCTGAAGATGCCAAATTATCTGGATGGGGAAAGTTTCCACGAATTTTCGGAAATACTGGTTTCTGAGTTGAAAAAAAGAATGTCAGAACGCCTTCTTGGTCCAAACCTCTCATCTTTAGGTGAAACGGAAATAATTCCTCGAAGAACAGGAGAAGTTTTCCTAGAAAGGAGGATGGATCGATTCCTGGTCGATGTTACACTTTGCCTTAGGAGAATGGCCCATTATCACTCAATTACAGTAGAAGATAGATTGCAATGGCAGAGATGGATGATTAGAACGAGATTAGTTGATGAACAGTTGAAGGATCTATTCGCATCGGGACTGCCCACCCCAGATGGCGGTACCTTCGGAGGGAAGGGTTTCAGATCAACTTGGCAGGAGGGCGTGGCGGCTTGTGCTTCTGCAATGAATAGAGCAGTTGATCTTCCCGAGAGTGAACGAGAAAATGCAGACGTAGTTGCACCTATGATTCGGGATATGGGGCTCGCCCTAGCCATGGGGCAGACTCCGATTGAAGTTCTTGCAGCCCAAATGGGCAAGGCGGGATCCTATATGGATGGAGGTATCGAGGGAAGTGGGGGGCGTGATTTGCATATTGGGAATTGGGAGAAGAGAGTCCTACCCCCAACAGCACCCCTTCCGATAGCAAGTGCAACTACAACCGGGGTAGCATTGGCTGCGAAGCAAATGGGTGTGAAGAGATTTCATCTAGCCCCGGTTGGAGAAGGTTGTAGCAGCAGTGGAGAGTTCTGGGAAGCGATGAATTTCGCAGGCGTCCGGGGACTTCCAATTTGCTTTATGATTCAAAATAATCAGATTGCTCTCGACACTTTCAATTCGGCGCAATCTGGAGCGGAGACCTTTGGTGACAAAGGGCACGCAATGGGAATACCGTCGTGGACCATTGATGGATCCGATCCAGGGATGTTCTACGCATCCTCAGCTGTGGCTAGAGAGTTCGCAATGGAAGATTGTGGGGCCACTCTGATTCATGTTGAGACAATGAGGGGTTGTGGTCATGCTCACCATCACGATGACTTGTATCTAGGATCTTCAAGTGGAAATCCTCCGGGTTATGTTGATCGCGATTTGCTTCGATACTGGTCCGAGAAGGACCCCCTCCCAAACCACAGAGAATTGCTGATTAAATTAGGAGTCGGGGAACAGATGCTGAATCGGATACTACGGGAAGAGGAGGAGGGGATCGCTGCTGCCAGGAGTGAATTGGAAGAAATGGATTGGCCAGAGGGAAATTCGGTAGTAAGGGGGGTGACCTCACTGTTTGATGCAACAAGTCATGAACACCAGCTGAGTAGAATAGATCGAGAGGGCGATGCCCTAGAAGCGGTTCTAAAATCTGGAGAATACGGCATCGAATTCTCAGATGCTCCAAACTCATGGACATTCAGTAGATCAATACAGAATGCCATGGCAACTCTGGCTGAGCAATTTGGAGAACAGATGATTTTCATGGGAGAAGATATGGAAGTCGCTGGGGCTTTCGGGATGAATCTAGGACTGAAGGCAAGGGGGCACCAAACGAAGCTCCTCGATATGCCACTCTCCGAGGCAATTATCATCCATTCAGCAACTGGGGCTGCCTTGGGAGGAATGAGGCCTCTAGCAGAAATTCAGTTCGGTGGTTTTGCTTCACTTGCAATGAATCCACTGGTAAACAACGCAGCTCAACTAAGGTGGAGGTGGGGCGCTGAAGTGCCTCTAACTGTCAGAATTCCACTTGGGGCAAAGACCCGTAGTGGACCATTCCACGCGAATATGATTGAGTCGTGGTTGACAAATGATCCAGGTTTGGTTATCGTCTCTCCCAGCAACCCACAAGATGCCTATGACCTTCTAATCGAATCACATCATCTTCCAGATCCAGTGGTGTACCTTGAGCACATTGGGTTATACGGACTGAGGGGTGGGATGACTGGTTGGGGGAAATCAATCAATCAAGTCGTTGATACAGAATCGGTAGAGAAGAGGCTTGAAAGTGGCAATAGTTCCATAGGATCTGCTCGAATAGTTCGTGGGGGAAAAGACATCACAATTGTCACATGGGGAGCAATGGTTCATGTTGCCCTTGATGCGGCCAGAGAGGCATCAAAAAAGGGAGTCGAAGTTGAGTTAGTGGACCTTAGAACTCTTGTTCCGTTTGATTCTGAGACCTGCATAAATTCGGTATTGAGAACGGGTCGTCTGATTGTTCTGCAAGAGTCACAATGGACGGGAGGCTTCGGGCACACGGTATCAAGCAGGATTGTTGAAGAGTCGTTCTGGAGGATGGAGTCTCCCCCAATTGTAATTGGGGCTTTGGATACACCAGTCCCATTTTCACCCACTCTGGAGGATCACACGATCCCCAGCGTAGAAGTAGTTGTCAGGCATATTCAGAGGGCATGCACTTGATTTTTTTAGCATAAGACATTAGCAAAGAGTAATTTGTGAAATGTTGCGGGATTGACATATGGATGGGACTCTAGTCGACGTAATGTTCGTTCTTTCTGGTTTCGCATTCCTGATGGGAGGGGGGGAAGCATTAGTCCAAGGGGCGACAAGAATTTCACAAAATCTCAGCGTCTCCCCCCTGGTTGTTGGATTCACAGTAGTGGCAGTTGGAACTTCGCTACCCGAGTTGGCTGTAGCAATAGAGGCAATAGGAAATGATTCTCCCGACATAGCAATTGGCGGAGTACTCGGATCGAATGTTGCCAATGTAATGCTTGTTCTGGGAACTGCAGCATTACTGGGAGCGAAGTCCGAAGGTGGAGAAGACGTGAAGAGGGATGCAATAGCTGTCATAGTGGCTACTGCTTTTATGGCGATTTTCGTATTTGGAGGGGAAGTCCCCCTAATGGGTGGCGTGATAATGCTAGTTTGTCTACTAGGATACTATTACTACACATATTCGAGAGCTATTGCAGGTGATGATGAATATGAATTCGAGGACTCATGGCTTCCAAGAAAAATGTCCGTCGCAATTCCGTCCTGCATCCTTGGCGGTGCGATGATTTGGCTAGGAGCGAGGCTTTTGGTGGATGGTTCGACCAACATTGCAGAGACGTTCGGAGTCTCTGAGGCGGTGATAGGCCTGACTATTGTTGCCCTAGGTACCTCGTTGCCAGAACTAGCTGTTACGGTAGTTGCAGGCCTTAGGGGCCAGGGTGGTGTAGCCGTAGGAAATGTTCTCGGTTCCAACGTAATGAATATCATGGGAATACTTGGCATTGCCAGTATTATTGGAGCAGGGATAACCGTCGATAGCGAGTTCAACAGAGACATAATCGTGGTCATAGCAACTTCTGGTTTCGTGGTTACGGCATTTCTTAGAGGCAAAGACTTCTCAAGGAATGTTGGTTCGTTAATGATCCTCACTTATCTTTCCTACATGACTTATCTCAGTGGATTGCTAGACGGATTGGTATAGCACTATTACGAAGCCTGGTAACGGGCAACCATGGAGTTGCCTCGGATTGAGTGTGTGATTCTTGCAGCTGGTTCCAGTACAAGATTGGGGACTGATAAAGCACTAATTCGGATCGGGGGGCGCACCCTGGTAGGATGGTTGTCGGAAAGAGTTGCTAAAATTGGGGTCGATGTCACTGTTGTGGCGAACAAATCTAACATTGAAGAGATTTCTGAGGATCTTCTAGAAGCGAAGGTAGTTGAAAATAGAGAACCCCAGAAAGGGCGAACTGGTTCCCTAAAAGTTGGAATCTCGAGTATTGATTCAAAGGGGAAAAACTACAGATTACTAGTCATGCCAGTCGATAGACCAGGTTTCTCAAATTCAACACTAGAAAAACTGATTAGTTTAGAGGAGAGTTCCTGCCCAATTAAAGATGGGAGGGGGGGACATCCTCTTCTATTATCTGCCGAGGATGTAGAAAGGGTCAGAGGGAGTGCTGGGGATTCCCCTCTGAGGGAAATAGTTGATCCGACTAGATTCGAAGTTTTTGACGAGATGCTCCACCTGAACATTGACACCCCTCCTGACATGGAGAGATTGGGGCAAAAGTTAGATTTGATTTTTTAAGAAAATTGAAAAGTGCGTTTTCAACGCAGAACCGTGAATCTCGAAGATTTGCTGGGTGGCTTCAGTCCAATAGAGCAGGCATTGATGGCGGGCATGTTCACTTGGTTCATGACTGCAGCAGGAGCAGGTCTCGTATTTTTCTTTCACGAAATAAACAGAAAGGCACTCGATGGGATGCTGGGTTTTGCTGCTGGCGTAATGATTGCAGCAAGTTGCTTTGGACTTCTTAGTCCAGCAATCGATCAAACAGATGGAGAGGGGTTGGCGAAGGTTCTGCCTGCTGCATTTGGATTCGTTATGGGTGGAGTATGCATGAGAGTAATCGATGCTTACCTCCCTCACCTCCATCCGGGCGCTCCACCGGAAGAAACCGAGGGTGTCAAGACCAGTTGGCACAGGAGTAAGCTTCTGATTTCTGCCATTACTCTACACAACGTTCCCGAGGGCCTTGCAGTCGGTGTTGCCTTCGGCGCTGCTGCCTCTGGGGATGGAATGGGAGCAGCAATTGCTTTGGCCATAGGGATTGGAATTCAAAACTTCCCAGAAGGGGCTGCAGTCTCAGTTCCACTAAGGAGAGAGGGTCTGACGAAGAAGGAGAGTTTCTGGTGGGGCCAGTTATCTGCAATGGTGGAACCTATTGCGGCCGTAGTTGGTGCAGCGACCATTGTATACGTAGACCCAATCCTCCCCTATGCCCTTGCATTCGCTGCTGGAGCCATGATTTTCGTAGTGGTAGAAGAGTTGGTGCCCGAAGCCCATAGGGGCAAAAATGGAGACATTGCCACGATGGGGGTAATGATTGGTTTCACCATCATGATGATGCTAGATGTAGCATTGGGCTAGCAATAGTAACTCCAAAGGCAGAGTGCTCGGTCAGGTGGACGTGAGTATCGCCGTACTGTCCTGGGTCCTAGAGAGGTTGGGTAGCGGTGAGAGGGTCGCAATTGCATCTGTAATTGAGGCTCAAGGCAGCGTTCCAGGAAAGCCTGGTGCCAGACTAGCAATCAGTTCATCGGGATCTAGGTTCGGGACGGTGGGCGGTGCTGGACTAGAACTTAGGATAGGGAAGAAGCTTGAGGAAATGCTAGCTTCAGAGGATTCTGCTAATAGGAAGAAAGGTGGTTCTGTAGAGGTCTTCTTGTTGCACAAAGATGGGAAGGGAAAAGAGGTGACTGCCTTGGACAGCCTATGTGGGGGGCGCGTGACTGTGTCTATGGAAGTAATTGATCCGAGGCCAAACATCCTGATAGCAGGAGGCGGCCATGTGGGATTCGCAATAGCACAGGTTTGCGATAATCTGGACTGGGGGTACAGTATTTTCGACATCAGAGAAGATTTTTGCAATCAGGAAAGATTCCCCAATGCAGAACAGGTGATTTGTTGTCCAGTAGAGGATTTTCTTCGAAAAGAGGACACTGATTCCCTTAGAAGATTCTCTGACATACTTCTTCTGAGTCATGATTGGGAGGTCGATGAAGACTTGTTGATTGGCCTTCTGGGAATCTCAGGAAGCAGTTTGAGGCCCAGGATTGGGGCAATCGGTTCGAAGAAGAAGTGGTCAGAATTTGAAAGATCCGGAATCAGAAGTGGGATCGAAAAGAGAGTCCTAGAATCTGTAAGGTGCCCCATAGGTTTGGATATCGGAGCGGACTCTCCTGAAGAGATTGCAATAGCTGTTTGCGCGGAAGTTCTATCATTGGAGAGGTCAGTCAACTAAACCTAAGTATGAAATTCGTGGTCAATAGCGGGGCACTATGAAAACAGCCTCTGCTCTGATTGGTTTGCTGCTTCTGTCGGCACCTCTAGTGGGTTGCCTTGGCGAGCAGGAAAAGGGGGTTGAAGATGATCTCTGGGTTGATGATGAGTTCGGTTCCTTTAGCGTAGTTGCCCCAGTAGACACGGGAATCAACGTATATCATGTCCACTTCACCATGAACGAGTCATATCCACAATGGCTTCTTGATCAATTAGGGGTAAACATGGTGTGCAATATCACTACCAATGGAACCTGGCAAGAGAGATATGAAGCAGATAAGGAGAGTTGCTGGGACATCATTGAATCTGGAGACATTGTTTGGTTTAGAGGAACCAGGATAATCGGAACGACACCCGATGACAATACTGAGATACCGATATTGGATGATCCCAGTGACGGACATGGAACTGCAGTAACAGGTTCGGTACTAAACGCAAATCCTGATGCAGTAATTTTCTTTGTTGAAGGTTTCAGTGATGCTGCAGTACTAGCGGCTGCGAACCAACCACTGGTTGACATCATCACTACTAGTTTTGGACCCATCCTCTCACTCCCAGTGCCCGGTATTGAGGATGCCACCAAAGTAGCAGTAGTTCAAGAAAAGAAGATACACACAGGGGCTGCAGACAACTCCCCTTCTCCGGCTATTCAAGACTCCACTGCAGGCCCACCTTGGAGCATTGGGATTTCAGGATATGCAGAGGAGGATGACGATCAGAAGGAAA
This sequence comes from Methanobacteriota archaeon, assembly GCA_002683155.1. GTDB lineage: Archaea > Thermoplasmatota > Poseidoniia > Poseidoniales > Thalassarchaeaceae > UBA36. The sequence continues at coordinate 35,170 of NYST01000009.1, forward strand.
CCATGAGTGGGTCATATCCAGACATCGCGGCTGACTGGACTCAGTTTTTGCCCAACCACGACGATATTGATGGGTACCATTGGACTTCAGGGACTTCTTTCGCAACACCTAGGACTGCCGGCCTACTATCGGAGGTTCTAGAAAGTCTGAGAGCCGAATTCGGAGACCTGTCTTCTGGAGCTGATCCTGAAGACAGGATGGGTTTTATCGTGAATGGGACAAATTTCACATTGACGAATGATGATTTGCGGGATGCGCTAAATCTCTCTGCATGGTATCCGTCTTTCTCAACTTGGGACCCTCTGTCGGGGACGACTCCCGTCTCCCCAGTGGCCCCATGCACCCAAGTTGGATGGGGTGTGGTGAACGAGAGTAATGTCAAGCCAATTATTGAGCATCTAAATGAGAGTAATGCGATGCCTCAGAGGCCATTTGATGTCGAGACCTGTATGGAGTCGAATCAGGACATCAGAGAAGCGTATTGGAACTAGGGGCTCCAATTAAATATAGAAAAGACCCAGCGAGGCTATGAGAAAGGTTCTCCTAAGGTGGAAGGTTTCCTCCCTTAGCGGAATTGATGAGATAGATACTCTTATGCAGATCTGCGAAAGAATAGAAGTTCTTGGCCACCTCTCCACAGAGCCTGACGGAGTGACCCAACTAGTTGAGTTGAGAATTAACGAAGGTCATGATCTGTCGGAAATCTCAGAACTGGATAGTTTTGAGGTTATTGAGAGGCACGAAGAGGATGAGAGTGGCGTTCTTGTCAGTATTCGTTGCACCCACCCTCTTGCATTATCTGCGGTTGGGTTATCAAACATCTATGTCTATCCCCCATATGGGATTGATTCGAAGAATGGGTTGGAGTTCAGAATATTTGGAATTTCAAGTTCGATACGTAGTTTCTTAGAATTTGTCAGAACTGTGATGCCCCCGGATACGATTAGTGTCCAGACTATCAAGAACGATTCTGAAAAGGACTATGATTTCCTAACGGAGAAGCAGAGGGAAGTTCTGGAGTTGGCTGTTCTTAGAGGATACTACGAAGATGGTTCAGAAGTCACGCTGAAACAACTAGCAGATGAGTTAGGCATAGCGAGGAGCACCATCGGTGAGCATCTAAAAAGAGCCGAGTCGGAGGTCGTAAAGAAGGCCGTCAGTGATTTCAACTAGGTTTGGACTGAACCGAACGCTCAAAGGATAAACTCGATTGGTCATAATGTGGTGCAGTTCCGACTCCCGATGCTCCCCCATCCCGATGAGGTCCAGTGGAATGGCACTGTGAACGGAGAAGAGGCTTCGATTTTCATAGAGAGCAATGCAATCCTACTGGATGTTCTAAGGGATAAAATCGGCAGTCTTGGAACCAAACGAGGATGTGACATGGGGACTTGCGGATGCTGTTCTGTCCTGGTCAATGGCGAGCCTAAATTATCATGCCTGACTCTAGCAATAGACACGAATGGTGCCGATATCACTACTGTCGAAGGATTAGCAGATGGGCACCACCTACACCCAATTCAGCAGACCTTCGCTGAATTTGGAGGGAGTCAATGCGGATTCTGTACTCCCGGTTTTCTAGTTGTGATTTCGGCTCTACTTTCTAACAACCCTCAGCCCGATGAAAGAGAAATCAAGGATGCGATAGAGGGAAATCTTTGCCGATGTACGGGTTTCCAACAGATTGTGGACTCAGTGAAAGCGGCTTCTGAGATTCTAGTCTCAGGAAATGTTGTTGGAGACTCGACAAGCCCCAAGAGCGACCCGCATCCAGGATTTGGTGGGAACTAGTATGGCCGAGGAAGAGGAGGATTCGGTTTCTGGTGACGAGATAATCGGGTACCGGCAACAGCCCGGAAAACTGCCCTTTTCTAGACCTGGCTCCGGTGGAAAAAACAGGTTCTCCGAGGCTACTGACCCAGAAAAGATTCCAATTTCACAAGGCGGATCTTTGGAGCAGCCATGGGGCCCCCATAGGCATGACGAATTAGTGAGTGGCCAGATTATTGGAAAACCTACAGCATTGGTGGATAGTTCTTGGAAGGTTACTGGGCGGGCCCATTATGGGGACGATGTGCGACTCCCGGGTGAGCTCATTGGAAGAATTGTTCGCTCCCCGCACCATTATGCAAGGGTCCTTTCGATAGACTGCTCAAAAGCACTTGAGTTGCCAGGAGTTGTTGCGATTGCAACAGGCGAGGATGCGAAAAACCGGTTTGGAGTCCTCCCAGTAACAAAGGATGAGCATGCAATGGCGGTCGAGAAGGTTCGTCATGCAGGCGATTTGGTTGCTTGTGTAGCTGCAATAGATGAGGCTACTGCTAGAGAGGCGGAAAGGCTAATCGAAGTAGAATACGAAATCCTGGAGCCGATTCATGACATGCGCAAGGGCCTCGATGACAGTGAAGAGCCGATTCATGATCGTGGCGACTACCACATAGGAGAGTCAAATATCCAGAAGAGGGTCTTCCAAGAGTTCGGAGATATTGCTGGAATGTCGCAGAAATCTATTGCTAGCCACAAAAAAAGTTGGTTATTTGCAGGGGTCAATCATGGATTCACTGAGCCGCATGCAGTGGTCGCTAATTGGGATCCATCAGGAAGACTAACCCTATACACACCGCAACAAGTCCCCCACTACCTACACAGAGCACTCGCCGATGTTCTTGAAATCCCAATGCACCAGATCAATGTGCATCGAACATTTGTAGGCGGTGGTTTCGGCGGCAAATCAGATCCTTTTCCTCATGAAATGTGCGCTGCTATTCTCGCGAGAAAGTCCGGTAGACCGGTACGCATTACTTTCGACAGAGAGGAGGTTTACTGGGTAAATAGGGGTAGACATCCCTCTCGAATCGAAATGAATCTCCATGCAGACAAGGAAGGTCGGATCTGTGGGATTGAAACTGATGCCCTAATTGATGGCGGAGCATTTGCCTCTTTCGGACACGTGACGACCTACTACAATGGGGTCCTCCACACTGCTCCATACGAGATTGGGGCGTTTCACTACACTGGGGCCAGAGTATGGACAAATAAGCCAGCTAGCGGAGCAATGAGGGGCCATGGCGCGGTAAACTCGAGATGTGCTGTAGAAGTTGGCCTGGACGATTTGGCTGAGGAGCTTGGAGTTGACCCGATTACGCTACGACTGGCAAATCTACTCCCGCCCCACTCAGCGACAATTACAGGATTTAGAGTAACTAGTATTGGAATGAGGGATTGTCTTGAGAGGGTTAAGGAAGAGAGCGGTTGGGATAAAAAATTCAGAAAGCTCCCCTTGGGCAAAGGAATTGGTATCGGATGTGGTTTCTTCATCTCCGGGAGCGGTTTGCCTATACATTGGGATCCGAATAAATTCCCACACGCAACCGTCCATCTAAAGGTGGATATGGATGGGGGAGTGACCATTCATACCGGTGCTGCAGACATTGGTCAGGGTTCGGATACAGTTGTTGCCCAATCGGTTGCAGAGGTGCTGGGACTGCCTCTTGACATGATTCGAGTCAAATCGAGAGAATCTGATACTTCTCCGGTTGATCTGGGATCTTACTCGTCAAGAGTGACTTTCATGAATGCAAATGCTGCCATTTCCGCGGCAATGAAAATCAGGGACGAGTTGATTGATGCGACGGTGGAAATAACAGGAGCCGAGAGGAAGGGGCTGGTTATTGGGGATCGTAGAATATTTCTGAAGAGTGACCCAGCAGTTGGAGTTTCTTATCTTGAGGCCCTTCACAAGGCTCAAGAGGACAGGGGTGCATTGGTTTCATCCGGCGCTTATAGGACACCGCCGATGGGGAGGACACACAAGGGAGCGGCGGCAGGACTCGCACCTGCCTACTCCTTCTCAGCATATGTGGCAGAAGTGACTGTGGATGTGGAAACAGGGCAGACAAAGGTGGACAAAGTCTGGGCTGCACATGATTGTGGCAAGGCCCTAAATCCACTGGCAGTGAAGGGGCAGATCATCGGTTCCTGCCACATGGGGATGGGACAGGTCCTCTCTGAAGAAATGAGATATGGAAGAAATGGGAATCTGATGAATCCAGATCTCCTTGACTACAAAATCCCGAGTGTCCATGAGATGCCCGAGGTAGTTCCCATTATTGTTGAGTCGAATGACCCAGAGGGGCCCTTTGGTGCAAAGGAAGCAGGAGAAGGACCACTTCTACCAATCCTTCCTGCTGTTTGTAATGCTGTTTACGATGCAGTAGGAGTCAGGACTTCGGAACTCCCTATGACTCCCGAGAAGGTCTTCAAGATGATTGAAAAGCGCTGCAGAAACGAAGGGGTTTCAGATCCTACAGAACTAGAATGCCCATCACTTCAGTACTCTGAACTTCAGAAGACCCTGGAGGAGAGAGGGGAGAAACACAAGTCAAGAGACAAGGAAAGAAGGTTGGATGAAGATAGGGGTGATTACTACAATGGAGCCCTGTTTGGATTGGATCCTTCCACGCCTCCCGATGAAGTTGATCCCAGATGGGAAGTCAGAGTAACTCCAGATGAGGTGTACCTCGCTTCCCCCCGCCTTGCTGGGAGTGCTTGGAAGCATACCGAGAGACGTCACATGGAGGGTACAAAATGAAGATGCCCCCATTTAGAGTCCATTCACCGAAGAGCCTGGATGAGGCCCTTCAGATGTCACAAGATCTTGCGGAATCTGGAGAGGAGTTCGACTGGATCGCTGGTGGGACCGACCTATTGCCCAATTACAAATGGCACATCAATGTGAAGAGCCATGTAATTTCTTTATCTTCTATACCTGAATTAAGGGAATTGAGCGAGGGGCACATTGGTTCAATGGTTAGCATTAGCGAATTGGCAGAAGACACCCACACCCATCCAGTTCTAGCTAAGGCGGCAAATTCTGTTGCCAGCATACTAATTAGAAAATCTGGAACAGTTGGGGGAAACATCTGCCTAGACACCAGGTGCTACTGGATCAATCAATCTGAAACATGGCGAGAATCGATTGATTGGTGCCATAAGTGTGACTGTGGGACAGATGCAGATTGCAGGGTAATTCCAAATCAGAACACACTCTGTGTCGCAACATATCAGGCAGATTTGGCGCCAGTACTGATGTGCCTTGGAGCGTCAATACATCTTGCCTCGCCAAAGGGAGTTAGGTCGTTGCCGCTTTCTGAATTCTTTGAGTTGGATGGAATGAAAAGAAATATCCTAGAAAAGGGAGAGTTGGTGACTCACCTGACTATCCCAGAAGATTCCTCGGAATGGGTCGGAGATTACCAGAAATTGAGGCAGCGAGATTCGTGGGACTTCCCAGAGGCGGGCGTTGCTGTACTATGGAAGGGAGTTTCCAGTCAAGGACCCGAAAGGCTTCGAGTAGCTACTACGGGTCTAGAGTCGATTCCGAGCCTGCATTTGGAGGAAGCAGAAGGGGCACTGTCAAGTTGGCGAGGTGCCGAAACGATTGAAGATCTAGCAGAGTCGATTAGAAAGGCGGTGAAGCCGGTACAGAACACTTGGTTCTCCCCTGCGTACAGAAGAAAAATGGTGAAGGTCTTAACGAAGAGGGCGTGTAGTGACTTACTGGTGATTTGATGGGTTCAAGGTTTACCTCAATTCTCTTGGGATCTATCCTCACATTGGCAATCTTCACTGCAATCCCTTCTTCTGCACAAGAGTTAGATGCTTGGGAATTGGGTATTAACTACCCTGAAGAGGACTCAACAAATCCGTTTTTGATAGCCGATGATGGCTCAGTCAAAGTTGAGTTCTTTGTAGAAAATTCCGGATTGACTGAGATAACCGTAGAGTTTGAATTCAGCATTCCATTTGATGGAAAACACGATGCCCCCGAGGGAGAGACCATCTCTGCAGGTTCGAATGAGTCATTCGACCTCAAAATTAGCGGAATAGACGTTCTAGCCCATGATGCAGAAAAGAAGGAGAAATTCTCGATTTCCGCGAAAATAACAGCAAGGCAAGGAATTCCTGACCCCCTATCTTCTCCCCAGAACAGGGAAGGAGACCTAGAGATTCCTTCCATTTTTGATCTGTCTGTAGAAATTTCTGAGCCATTCGGGCCTATGAATGCAGGTTCCGACACCATCCTAACAGTGACTGTGACGAACAATGGAAATGCACAAGATGGAGTCGAAGAAGTTGATGTAAAGGACGACTGTCCACTACTGACCACCGATAATGGCCTAGATGCGCTACTAAGCGGCAACATCGAATCTGGTAAAGAAAAGGATGCGAATCTGAAAATAACAGCATCTGAGAGTCATCCCAAGAGGCATTGTGACATCACGGTAACAGTGACCTCGAAGAGGGAGATGAGTGGGGGTGGCAATGCCATGGCAGAAGATGAGGTGAGAGTTACGGTTGAGCCACCTCCAACAGGCGACTCAGGTTCTAGTAACCCGGGAAGTGACAGCAGCAGTTCAGAGGACTCGGTGGAGTCGAATCTGGCCGCCCCGGGGGCCCTTGTGTCCATCTCTGGTTTGCTGGGTGCCCTTTTCTTCTCCAGAGGCAGGGGCGAATAGAAAAAAATCTAGTAAAAACGTGATACCGCCCAGTTGAACGAACTTTACTCAGGAACATATAACCGTGATTTGGTAGTCCGACAGATGTTGATTGGGCCGGTGGTCCAACTTGAATAGGGGTTCGGAGGATGCCAGAAGAGGTAGATGGAGAAGTTCGATTCAATAGGAACGTCATGTATGCATTGGTAATTACATCGATTATGCTGCTTGTACTACCCATGTTCTTCGTTGTCGGAAAGTCGACAAATTACTCAGCATACGATGATAGCGGCCTAGGCCAGTTATCGGATATGAGGGAGAGTTTCGAAGGAGAGTATGTGGAGAACAGGAAAGAAGGTTACTACGTTGCTAACACGATGTCAACCCCAATGCTTGTGAATGACTGGAAAGACCCACATCGCACACTGCTGACGATTGTCGCACCAGAGAAGCCAATCGATCAAACTGAAGCAGATGAGATTTTCCGCTTCGTTACGGAAAAGGGGGGCAAGGTAATTGTTGCTGCCGATAACACACAAGCTCACAACCTAGCCATATTATTCGGCGTCAGATACATGGATGCCCCGCTGAAGGATGATAAGCAGCATTGGGTTTACACACAACAATCTGAGCAATTCATCGACTGGGGCAATGTTTGGAGCGCGTCCCCAGTAAACCAAGACATTGACGAGATGTCACCAGGGGCACTAATGCAGGGTTGTACGGCTTTCCAAGTTGAGAATCCTGAGTCTTTGCAAGACTGCAGACTCCCAGTGATGTACAGGGGCCCTACCGGAATGATGTTCGAGGCCACTGACAAGGATCTTGAGGACCCGAGCCACAGGAAGATAATGACTCTTGGAAGGGCTTCTCCTTCGGCCTTTATCGACAGAGTCGGGAATGGTGACCCCACAAACCCAGAGAATCCCGCTACAGGGGATCTGCGGCTAATGATGAGGTTCGACTATCCCGGAATAAAGGTCCTAGACAAGGTTGCTGATGAGGGGAGGGGAGCTTTCTCGGCAGGAGTGGGGGAATTGGAAGTTACGGGGAGCATAGTGTTCGTTGCCGATGACGAGGCTTTCTCAAACATGCTATGGCAGTTAGGGGTTGCACAGGACCAGGGGCTGAGTCAAGACTGCTCGGCCATAGGTGACTACACTAGAAACAACTGCTGGACCCAGGAAATCCTGAATAACAACGATTGGGGGGGTAATGAGAGGTTCTTCAGATTACTAGTTTACGATATGATGGAGTTTGACAACGTAGATCTCAATGCCCCCATAAGAAGCGATCCGGCCAATTTCCAAGTTGTTTTTGATGAAAGTAGACACGTGACGGGAGTCCTCTCAGAGCCTTTCGTCCAGACTATGGGGACCGTCGTGCTGCTAACCTCGAACCAGTTTCTGAAGTGGTTAGTGGTACTCAATGTAGCTCTCCTACTGCTAGTGGCCATGATGGTAGTGCCGGAAAAGGAAAACTGGAGGCATGTTTTCGATCTCACAAAATTCAACCAGCGTCCTGATAAACTAGACCCTGCAACGTATAGAGACAGGGTTAGAAGGGCCCTCCTCACCAAGGTTAGGATTCACCATGATTTGACTCGGGACGAGATGGCAATGAGGCCACCGCCCGAGGTACAGGCGATGATTGGGGATCCACGTCTCGTGGAATTGGCTTATAGCCAAAGCCGGACGTACACGCCTCAAGAGTTGCGCAAGTTGATGCAAACTATTCGCCGATGGGGAAAAAATAACTAAGAAATGGAGTGAAAAAAATGAGTGAAACAGAACCAGCAAGAGGGATGCAGGCACCTGATTCGGGTGCACATGACGCAGTTTTGGCCCAAAAGGCCCAAGAGGCTCGTGGATCGAGTAAGAAGGACGAAGTATTGGCGGCCACGGGGGCAATGGGACAGGCAATAAGCACAGAAGTTCAGAAAGTTATCATTGGAAAGTCACACGTAATTGACAACGTAATGGTGGACATTCTGTCAAATGGAAACCTTCTGTTCGAGGATTTCCCCGGCCTAGCAAAGACCCTGATGACGAACACCTTCGCAGATGCACTTGGATGCGATTTCAAGAGAGTCCAATTCACGCCAGACTTGCTTCCAGCAGATATTACTGGGACCAACATTTACGACGCTAAGAAGGGGGAGTTCACCTTTAAGCCAGGGCCGATTTTCTGTAATCTTCTTCTTTCGGACGAGATCAACAGAGCCCCACCCAAGACTCAGGCCGCTCTACTTGAGGCCATGCAAGAGAAGCAAGTGACAATTGGGGTTGTCACCCATAAGCTCCCTTCCCCTTTCCTAACTATGGCAACTCAGAACCCAGTCGAGCAAGAGGGGACATACCCCCTGCCTGAAGCCCAGCTTGACAGATTCATGATGAAGATGATGGTTGGATACCCCGATAGGGCAGACGAGAATGAGATCCTCCAGAGGAGGATCAACCGTAAGACCGATGAGGTGGAGGTCAACAGTATCACAGACCCAAGCATAGTGGTCAAGATGCAGAATTCATGCGAAGAGGTGTATGTGGACAGATCCGTGAGGGAGTACATGGTGGATATCGTGGCTAGGACTAGAGAAGATCCTAGAGTCCTGGTTGGTTCTTCCCCAAGAGGTTCACAAGCACTACTGAAGACCAGTAGAGCGGTTGCAGCAATGCGTGGAAGGGACTTCGTGACTCCTGATGATGTGAAGTCCATTGCAGAGTTGGCAGTGGCTCACAGAATCATACTAAAGCCAGAGCATCAGATTAAGGGACTGGAAACCGGAGAGGTCATCCGAGATATTCTACATGGTAAGAATGCAGCGAATGTCCCGACCGTCTGAGTGATGACGAGGTGGAAAGATGGCCTGGAGCCGAAAGTCAGCGATGTTCGCATCGCTTTCGGTTGCGATGTACCTGCTGGGCCTAGTTCTACGTAACCAACAACTTGTGACAGTGGCAGTGGTTCTACTTTCATTCCTGACATGGGCAGCCCTGAGAACTGCCCATGGCGATGTTGCCTCATCAGGGAGGAGGGTGGAAGAGGCAGTGATGGACGAAGGGGTTGAGCTTCAGAGCATCGTAGCGATGAGGAAGACTTCAACATCCAGAGTTTTCGAGGATGGCGAGATTGACGTAACCCTGAGGATCCAGAACAGATCGGGGATGGCCAAGGTGCTCGAACTACGTGACAGGGTTCCAGAGGTCATGAGAATCAAGAAGGGTGCAAACTACGTCCTAATGGAAATTGGCCCAAAAAGGGAGACTGAGATCTCCTACACAATCGAGACCCCTCTGAGAGGTTTCTACACCATTGGCCCGGTCTGCATCAGGGTACAGGACGAGCTGGGTCTCTTCCACAATGAGAAAGAGGTCCAGCTCTATGACGACTTCTTGGTTTTCCCGAAGATGGAGGACATCAAGGACGCGATGATCAAGAGTAGGGTTCCTAAGATTTTCACTGGAGCGGTGAACATAAGAAACCCGGGAGAGGGCTCGAATTTCTACAACCTTAGGGAATACCTCCCTGGGGACCCGATGAGGAAAATTAACTGGAAGGCCACGGCAAGGCAAGATGGAAAGATGATGGTTAACGAGTTCGAAAGAGACGCCGTAAGCGATGTCATCATCCTAGTAGATAGCAGGTCAGTCAGCGAAACTGGTCCTGTTAGTAGGAATTCACTTGTATACAGCACAAGGGCAGCGGCTAGCCTCACGCAGCACTTCCTATCCAGGAGGGACTCGGTTGGACTTGTGGTTTACGGTGACGAAATTGTTTCGGTGGACAGGGATACTGGCAAGAAGCAGCTGTATGTCATCTTGACAAAGTTAGCAGGTGCGATGGCCAAGGGCAACACCCCACTCAAGATTGTGACGACGCGGATAATGCCTCACATTCATCGTGGAAGTCCGATCATCATACTTTCCCCCCTGGAGGACGATCCCACCATTGTGGATGCTGTTAGGGACCTCAGGGCCAGAAATTTCGAGGTCACCATACTCTCCCCAAGTAGCCTAGAATTCGAATTCGACGCTAGGAGGATAGACAGGACTGGTTATGAGGTCCTAAAAACTGAGAGAGACATCTTGATGACCGAGCTAAGAGGATTGGGTGCCTATGTGATGGATTGGGAGCCTGACATGTTGCTTTTCACGGCATTGGCGGGGGCAAGAGGTTTCTGAGGCAGGTGTATTAGATGGCAGAACAAGGAAAGGGACCAGTAGACACATCGCACTTGTATGATGGCAAGGTTGTGAGGTCTTCTGCCCCTAGCAGGAAGAAGGCTGCAGGAACTATGAAGGCAGACTCGGGAATCCCCGATGACGCGGTGCCAGAAGTAGCGATTCCAAATTGGATAGATGCAATCTTTGGAGGTCCGGTACTAGTTAATCGGGAGTTCGTTTCACCGAATAAGATGGTCTTAACTCTGCAAATGGGGGCAATTGGTTCACTCTTGGTCCTAGGTTTCCTCACATTCATGCTCACTCCGGTTTCGGGAACAGCTTGGTTCGCTCTGACGAACATTGCTGGAATTGGTTTTCTAGGCCTGTGGGTCCATCTTCTGATGATACTCATTGGGGTTGTTTCTGGATTCTGGGGAGTGTGGCAGAGGGATCAACGAGCGATGCTGCTGTCATATGTAGCGCTTATTCTGGTGACTATCAGATTTGCAGGCAGCAAAGTTGAGTTTGGCCTGAGTTTCCTGCCGGAAAATGAGGTGATTCAGAAACTGCTTCTAATCCTATATGCTGTTTTCCTTGTTGTATACATGGAGATATCAAGCGCAGTAATCCGTTTCTCCATGCTGGATACCTCGATAAGAACTGGAGAGGTTTACGTGATGAACGTGAAAAGTATCACAGATAGGTACAACAGAGCGTTGGGCTATACGCCCGCAGTTGCAGCAGTGGTAGCCACACTCACACTCTTCATCAATTTCTTTGTCCCTCTTTTCGTTCGAATTCTTGACCCGATAGCAGCAAATAGGCTCGAGGAAAGTGTCGAGTTGACAAGCGTTTACGGAGTTGCACTGGGGACAATTCTTGTTTTCATTGTGATTGCTGCGATGTTCGCGATCAACCTGCCCCTTAGGATTCAACAGTACCTTGAGAGGCAAGCCTGATTACAGGAATCCGCCCATCAATCCCAAATCAGTGATTACGAGCATTGCGACTGCCTCAACGACGGGAGCGGCTCTTGGCCCGATTACTGGGTCGTGCCTCCCTCCAACCTTGAGAGGCTTTGTTTCGTTACTTGGCAGGTGCAGGGTAAATTGCTCCCTAGGAAGGCTGCTGGGTGGTTTGAAGTGGACCAACACCCTAATCGGAGAACCTGTTGATCTCCCTCCAAGAGCCCCGTCTGCATCGCCAGTGTCCGCACCTTCCAATTGTGGGAATTCAGGTCCTGGGACCCACATGTCATTGTTCTCTGAACCTCTCATCTTCGATGATTCGAAACCGTTCGAGAACTCGATTGCCCGCGCTCCAGGAATGGCCATCAGGCCCCTAGCTAGAGATGGCTCGATGCCATCGAACCAAGGTTCTCCGACACCTATTGGCAGCCCCTGAATCAACAACTCAACCACAGATCCGATGGAGTCCTTTTCCCTACGAATTCGTCTGATCATGTCTGCCATTCTTGGAGCGGCTTCCGGATCCCTACAATTGAGTCTGGACATTTCTGACTCGGCGTCATCGATTCGATCTGAGTTTACTAGCTCTATCAGTGGCCTTGCAGAAATTTCGCCGACTCTGCTTAGATGGGCTGTACAAGACCATCCTGCGTTTTCCAGAATTGTCCTCGCTTGACTTCCTGCTGAAACTAGCCCAAGAGTGAGTCTGGCTGATTGGGAACCGCCTCCTCGGGGGTCACTGGACCCCGCAGATCTAACTCCCTCCACCATATCTGCATGCCCGGGACGGGGATGGTCTGGCAAGAATGCGTAGTCTGATGACCTGACATCAGAATTACGAACTAGCATCAGAAGAGGCCATCCGGTGGCTTTGCCCTCGTAAACTCCAGATAGGATCTCGCACTCATCCAGTTCCAGTCGAGATGACAACCCTCTCCTACCGGGCCTCCTTCTAGACAAATCATCGTAAAGTGATTGCAAATCGATTTCGGTTCCAGGAGGGATTCCCTCGACTAAAGCGCCAACGCACTTTCCGTGACTCTCGCCGAATAGTGTCACCTTCAACCGATCGCCCAATCCCATCCCCATCATGCCACCTCTTCCACAGTAGCGATGCTACTAGCAAATCTAGTTTGGATGGTCAGAAGTCCCATTTCTTCGATTATTGCAGATATTGATTCTGCGTCATCTTCGAAACAAACTATTGCAATTGCCGGCCCTGAACCGCTGATTCCAGAAGCTATGGAGCCAGAAGCGATACAGAGATTGCTTATTCTAAGAGCCTGGTGGTCATCTGTAGCGGCAGAAACCGCCATTCCGTTTGATGACAGTGAATCAAGAGGGGAACCACTCATTATCGATGCCAATGCCCTCTCGAAGATCTGCCTCTGTTCTAGGAATCTTTTTGGTGAAATTTCTAACGAACGCTCCCCTCTCAGACAAACTAACACCGACAGGCTTTCATCCATCTTGCCTTGGATGATGATTGATTCGGATGCACCCATAGTTGGGTCAACAAGTTTCCACCCGGGTTCCAAGGCCGCCCAATTGTCATCCATGCTTCCAGTTATCGCGCATTTCGACATTATCTGAGACTTTGCAGCGAGGTCCGCTATTTCTGAATTTGATAGCCCGGTCCATGAGCAGGAGTTCAGAGCCCTAAATGCGGCACACGAAAGAGCAGAACTGGACTTGAGTCCTTGTCCAATTGGAATCGTGCTCTCTACCTGCCATCCGAATTCATCGGGGATTGGGAGCCCCTCTTTTCTCCAGAAATACTCGACTGAATCTAGAAGTCGATGCATGTCACCATTAACTTTGTTTGGCTCATCTACGATTTGGACCTTAGTTTCTAATTGAATTCCTACAGAGCAGCCCTTCCCAATGCCCACGGCATGTAGGATTGAAATGGCACCGTTGGCCTTGCCTGATCCAAGGATCTTCACTTCTCCTCCACCTCTGCATTTAGAGCGAAACCCACGTGTCTTGCCACACTATCCGTGAGAACAAATATCTCATCGCCTTCTTTCGCATCTGTAACTGAAATCACACCCTCATTTCGAGAAATCATTCTCACAGTCTCTGCTTGCTGGACTACCACTTGCCCCTCTGACCCTGCAACTTCAAATCTAATCAGCAACAGTGGTCGAGTCTCTACTTTCAGACGCCCAACTGTAGCCTTGTTTAGATTGCCAGATGAAGATAGGATTGCAACTTCATCGCCAGAAGACAATTCGCTCAGATACTTGGTTTTACCATCCGCCATTAGTGCGTAAGAGTGAATTGCCCCCGCGTTCACCCTAAATGGCCGGGTGGGTACGTAATCTGATCTAATGGTCTCACCATGAATTAAACAAAGCTTACCGGAAATTGAGCCGATGGCCATTCCATGGCCATCATTTATCCTCCTTGTCAGGTCAACGCATACCCTCTCACCCACTCCTGCGCCCTCAATTGATAGAATCCTAGCTTCTTCTATTACTGCCTCGGCTTCCCGGTTTTCCTCCTTATCCCACTTCCCGCCAATAATAGAAACGGCATCATCAATCAGATGGCTTTTGACTAGGATTGCGTCTACCCCACCTCCAAGTGCAAATGCTGCTCCATTTAGTTCAACTTCTTCATCGATGGCTGCTGCAATTCTGGTACTGGTTCCCCTTGATGCTGCAACTAGATTCTCCAGTGGGACCATGGTCCAGTCTGAGCATCGAACCAGAATCCATGGGACCAATCCAATTAGGGACATTGCTTCGTCCTGATCCGATGGGTCATCGATTTGCACTTCAGAGACATCTGCGGAGAATCCATCCCAGAATCGGCTAATTAATTCCCTGTTGGCAGGATCTTCATCGGTGTAATCGGACCAAATCTGCATCAATTCACCCCAGAAGCATTGCTGCATGTTCTGCTGATTTCCCATCGTGAACTATTGCTCTTAGAGACCTGATGTGAGATGCGGGATCTTCTGCGCCGAAGACGTTCCTTCCAATGCATACTCCAGAACCGCCGGCATTGATGGATTTCTCGACAATTTCTAGGATCTGAGAGAATTCAACCCCTCCCTCTCCGCCTGAGACTAGGACTGGTATCGGGACTGAAGATGTGACGATTCTGAAGGATTCTTCCGTGCCAGTCCAAGGGACCTTGACGACGTTGCAGCCCAATTCCCATGCCAGCCTTGCAGCATGGGCAACGCCCATGGTAGAATCTGTTGGATCCAATCTCAAGTTGGGTCCTCTTGGGTAGAACATCCCCAGAACTGGGAGTTCTACTTCGAGTGCCTCTGAAGTAATTCCTGACATGCGTTGAATCATCTCTGGTTCTGCTGGATCCCCGAGATTTACCTGGCCAGAAATGCCAATTGCCCCTCTCGAAAAACACTCTCTAGCACCGGAGACATGGACCTTGTCTTGGGAGCGAGGACCACCATGGATTGTGGACATCGAAGAATGGCAGACGAATCTACCCCAAGCGGTTCTATCAAAATGATAAGATAATGGTCCCTTATGGAGAACTATGGCGTCTGCGCCACCCTCTATTGCTGCGTCTACTGCTGAATCGCTGTCCATCAATCCATGCTCTGGAAATGAGGATGCCCCATGGTCAATAGGTACCCAAACCCCTCTGCCTCCCGGGAGGAGGGTTTCCAGGTGGTTTGCTAGTGCATCTGCCACGTATTATCGCCAATGTCACCTCTCTTGAATAGTCCCGTTGCCCCATGTCCTAGTTTCTGGGGCAATTTGTATACTAGAGTTCGAGGTCAACAATCACTGGAGCGTGATCTGAAACTACCATCCCACCCTCCCTGAGGATCTCGGCATTTTTCATCAAGGGCCTAGCGGCTTTGTTTGCTAGTATGTAATCAATCCTCCAACCCCTATCCCTCTCTCTTGCTCTTCGGAAATTCGACCACCACGAGTAAGGACCCTTCATTGAGCCAACGTGAATCCTCAGGAGGTCATGCCACCCGGAATCCAGCATCCTGTCGAACCAAGCTCTCTCGTGCTCAAGGAATCCGGAAGTCCGTTTATTTCCCTTGGGATCCCAAATATCGTCCTCAGTATGGGCGATGTTCAAATCCCCGCACAATAGTGCAGGTTCGGATGACTCGATGAATTGTTGGCTCCACAGAAGCATGTCCTCCAACCACTGATCCTTGTAGTCCTGACGCTCCTGCCTTGCGGACCCATTCGGCAGATACATGTTTATGCAACTCAGATTTTCGTGCTTTGTGACCAAGACTCTTCCCTCTGGGTCTCTAGTTTCGTCCAGTTCGGTATCTATTCCTCTTCCGACCTCGGCCATGCCAACACGAGAGCATGACATCACGCCTGAGTAACCCTTCTTCTGGGCAGGATGCCAAATTACCTCATATCCCTGAGGCTGAGTCCAATCCTTTGGCATCTGCTCTGGCAAAGCACGAACTTCCTGGAAAAGCATGACATCAGCATCGATGCGTTCGATGAACTCAACAAGTCCCTTCCGATGAGCGGCTCTAATCCCATTCAGGTTCCAAGAGACGACTCGCATGACGGGGGCTCAATGAGATAGGTCTTTGACTTTCTCGACCAAAACCATCATTTTAGTCTGATGCTCCAGCAAAGAATGACATTGACTCCTTGAATAATTCTTCTCTTCGATGACGCTTATTGTCTCTAATCTTGAGCCATGTGAATCCTATTGCTAGTAGGATGATGAATGGGACGAAGGCCTCAGCGTGATACCTCTCCATGACCTCGATAATGCCCCTTGCAGTGTATGCCCATGTTATCGAGGCTGCAGTGCCACCGATGAAGCATGCGGCGAGTACCCTCTGGAATCTCATTCGAGCAACCAGTCCCAGCATGGCCCCAACAAGCACCCCACTAGCCATGAATGGTATCCAGACGAAGACTATTAGACCCCAGAAGCCGTACTTGTCAATTCTTTTTCTGTTCTTGTGGGCCACATACTCAACAGAAGATAGGATGTCCCCCATGAATGGGTTCTGCAATAGAGCACCCGGAATGCCATCTCTCTTCGCCACCATTGCCTCGCCGGTGTGCTCTTCCGAACCCTGCTCAACTCTTCCGGCGACTGCTCTATCGCCCAGTGTTGATTTCTCATTCCTTGCACTGACTACCAGTTCTCTGTCACCTAGGAGATGTTCCAAGTCGGAACCAAGATGATTCCTTAGGTCACCTTGAAGGTGCTCGTATGTTGGTTTGAAAAGGAAATAGGCGAACTTCATGACTGGCCTGTAAATTACCCTGACAAAGACTGCATCCTCATCTGCCATAATAGCGGAGCCGTAGTCTGCAACGTCATGTTTCCTGAACCAGCTTGACATGCTGTCCCTGAATGACTCCTCTAGTTTGCCAAACTGCCCTATTGAGGAAAAGAAGACGCTGTAGTCATCAGATAGGCTGACTTCTCCCGATATGTCGAAATCAAGAGTTTCGCCCTCTCCCTCATTTGAATCAGAACAAACCGTCTTGATCTGAAGCGGCCTCATCTCTCCGAAGATTCGAAACTCGTTTAGGATGTCTTTGATTATCGTCCCTTTCACTTCGATCGGGGACATTATGGTCTTCCTTGTAGTATCATACTGAAGGAAAACATCGACTGAAATTGCCCTATCTTGGACTCGAATCGAATTCATATCAGGCTTAATCTGTAGCCTCTTGGAGGCATTTTCAATCGTTCTGGAAATTAGCCGTTCCATTTGATCACTGGATAAGAGGTCATCCGTCTCTCTATGGTATAATCTGTGCATCAGAGGATACTGTACACAAAGGAAAAAGATGGACATTCCCAGGGATACTATCGCCATATACCAAGGTGGAACTTCTGCATTCCCCCCAGTTAGCATTGCCGTCTCCCTTCCGCCAACCCACTCTGCACCCATCAGACCCCAGCCCCAAACCCCCATTCGCTGAATAGTGAAGCAAGCTCTTTTTTCATCATCGAATTCCTCCATCTTCCTATGGTTTTCGTCAGAGCCAAAGAAGGATGATGAATCACTGGTGTGCAACTCTATTTCTAAATCCTTAATGGTGATTCCCGGCCGCCCATCTTGGAGGAGTGATGCATTTAGCTTATCTGACAAATCCTCGGTGGGAACATCTGACCAGTCATCTGAGGTGTTTTTCTGGTTGAGTACGATAATTCGGACAAAGTAATCTCCATCGACCAAATCTTCCTTGCTGAGTTCAATCTCCAGATCCCCAATTCCACCTTCTAGCAAATCAAATTCGTAGTCCGTTTGATGGCCTTCTTCGAGAGCAAATTCTGATGCGTTCCAAACATAGACGAAAATTGCAGATGATGA
The DNA here is from genome assembly GCA_002683155.1 of Methanobacteriota archaeon. GTDB lineage: Archaea > Thermoplasmatota > Poseidoniia > Poseidoniales > Thalassarchaeaceae > UBA36. The sequence goes on from NYST01000009.1 coordinate 53,108, forward strand.
TAACGATGCGACGTTATGGCTTTCGATTCTCAAATCATCATTCTCGACCCAAGTATCAATCCAAATCTCGCCCCTCTTGTCAACGCAATCATTTGGGTCCAGAAGTGTTCCTGACAAGGAGTCGTCAATCACGATAGAGTCCCCCATGATTAAGCCAGATGAGGCCAGTGAAATCGAGCCGAAGAAAATCAGGCCGGCCATCAGTCCAAAGACCAAGGTGAAGTCGTCGAATGTCTGGGGAACAACTGTGTTGTATAGGAAACTCTGACCGGGGTTCTCCCTCCTATCCCTAATCCTGTCCAACTCAACGTCGATCCTATCTTCTGCTTCAGAGTTAGGATTGGTTTCAGTGGATTGTTTTTCCTCGTCTTCGAGGGATTCTGACGGAAGTACTCCTTTGTCCATTGGAAGCAGACGAGCGGGTCGGGCGTATGTGATATTTGTCACGGAATCGGAGGCGCAATTGTGCAAACTAGAGTGGTGCATCGACAGATGGTTTTACTGAGTTCCAAGATTGGGTTCGGAGGCAATTTTAATGTCCTCCTACTACGTAGGAGGAGTATGTCCAGTGGCAACGCGGTGAGGTCACGCCTGTCTCTGATGCTAGTTGCAGTCATGCTACTCCCCTCCATTTTGTCAATCAGCCAATTGGGCTTAGGTTCCCAAGAATTGGTGGAAAGGCAAGACTCGAATGAAACAATAGAGGTCCCGGGATACTTGCCTTTTGATCAGAATTCGGTTGACTTCGAAGACCCGTCGCATGGTTGGAATTGGGATGAGGGCAATACGGGCAAGGCCGCGTTGTACTATAGGACAGCAAGCTACGTGCCAATACAGGAGTGGGAGCAAGTTACCGGGGAGGCGCTTGTCTCGGGTTGGCATGCACTGGGTCACGAATACCCGATTCCCTCAGACTGGAAAGAGGAACTCGAAGAAATCGGTCTGGAATGTAGGACATTCTACGCCCCTCAGGGATTCCATTGCGATGTCCCCCGTCTAAGTCCCGCGACCCTTCTAGACGCTGGAGTGATTGGAGCTTTTCGCCTAGCCGATATCGATAAGATTGCCCCTGATGCATTTCCAATAATTGAAGGAGAGTCAAATGGCAACGCAGGGATGGAGGGCGAAAAGTACCTTTTCAGAGTTCTTCTTTCAGGGCCAGGGCACCTTTCTGATTTACTAAAGACTGGGGTCGAACTGAGGGACTACAGGCTCCAGAGGTTCGCTGATGTGTTGGTTGGTCCGAAGGAGATCGAGATGCTATCCGAACAACCATTCATCGAATGGATCGAGCCGACTTATGCACCGACGTTTGACAACCAGGAAGCCTCTCAGATTATCGGTGCTGATTGGGTGACTGACTCGTCGAACATGATGAGTCACGGTGGGGCTGTAACCGGTGACGGTGTAATCGTTGCAGTAATGGACTCGGGCCTAGATACGGCTGTTGAATGCAGTGGAGTGACCAACTGCGATAGCCTGAACTCTGGGGTGCACGCAGACTTCTCTGGCAGAATTATGGGGGTCGTCTCATACAACAACTGTGGTGCGTGCTCTGATGGCACTGGAGGACCTAACGACTACAACGGGCATGGCACACATGTTGCTGGTTCGGTACTGGGCGATGGGAGCAACTCCCCCAATGGAGAGGACAACAGCGGAATGGCTCCTGGCGCCTACCTTTTCATGCAAGCAGTTGGTTATGGCAACAATGACGGCTCACTTGCCCCTCCGGATTACGAAGATGCGTATGCTGAGGCTTATGCGGCTGGAGCCAGGGTGCACACCAACTCTTGGGGGACGGGGCCGGATGCATGCGCGCCGACGCAAAGCAACCCAACTGCAACAAACTCACCCTCATGCTGGGCTTACTACACATCGGATACGATGGAGTTGGATGCAGCAGCGAATAATTACCAGGATCTTACTATCCTTTTTGCGATGGGCAATGACGGCAGAGATTGCACCTACGCCTCGTTCGGATGGCAGACTACTAATTGTCCCAGTGGGCAAGATGGCGAGATTAACCTAGGGGCATTGAACAGACAAGCGACAGCAAAGAACATCCTTTCCATAGGGGCTTCGGAGAACGTTAGGAACACTCTGGCGTTGCATTCACGAAGTTACTTCAGCGTATGTGGCAATTGCGATTGGTATGGGACCCCAATCAAGTTGGATCAAGAAGGTGACAACGCAGAGGGAATGGCTGGCTTCTCAAACAGAGGACCTACGAGCGACGGGCGAATAAAGCCGGATATAGTGGCCCCTGGAACCTGGATCCACTCTACAAAAACCTCACTCAGAGTAGCGAGTACGGATCTCGGGGACTACTATACGGTGAAGCGTGGTACCTCCATGGCTACTCCGATTACAGCAGGAAGTGTTGCACTAGTTATCGAGCACCTGAACGCTCATGGATACAACTGCAACCTAGCATACAACTCCGCTAGTGACAACTGCCCAGATTCTGCTCTGGTAAAGGCGATTCTGAGTGCTTCTGCTCATGATATGCAAGGCCAGTACTCCTCAGGTGGAGATGGTGAGAACGGTGCCGTAGAAAGGGCCCCGAACAATCACGAAGGATGGGGCAGGGTCGATCTAGAGAGAGCCATGGGTAGTGGTTTCTCGGAAGGCATAGACATCACGACATCGGATATGCATTCTTTCAAGTTGAGCGTCCCGGACTCAGGCGTTTCCACTTTGAGAGTGGTTCTTTCATGGAACGAAGCAGAGAATTCCCCCTCTGCGGGCACCCAACTCAGGAATGACTTGGACATATTCCTCAAGAGCCCCACAGGAGTTCTGCAGACGTACGACAATGATGACGTCAACAACCTAGTCGGAATCTCCATTGATTCCCCCGATGCTGGAGACTGGGAGATAATAGTCACAGGGGAGAATGTGATTGATGGAGCCCAGAAGTACTACTTGGCGGCAAGCGATGGCGTCATCACCGACATGCGCCACCCGGTCTCGGAGAATTACAACGAGCCGGGTTTCCAATCCGGTTCAATATTCACAGAAACCACGATGTCCACTGGAGAAGATCACCTTTGCGCGATTCTAGATGATGCGAGCCTACAGTGCTGGGGATCGAATGAATTCGGGCAGCTGGGCGACGGGACCACAGCGGATAGACTGACAATGACTGAAGTAAGCCTCGATGCGGCTAGGACCGCGACGTCGATCAGTTCGGGCAAGCATCACACATGCTCAATACTAGACAACGGAGAGCTGCAGTGCTGGGGAAGGAACAACTTCGGTCAACTTGGTGACGGGACCGAAACTCATTCAATTTCACCCGTAGGGGCGGTCCTTTCCCAGGTTCCAGTGCAAATCTCCTCAGGGGACTGGCACACTTGTTCCATAATGGACGATGCGAGCCTGCATTGCTGGGGCAGAAACACAGACGGGCAACTTGGGGATGGGACGAATATCGACAGTAGCATACCTGTATCAGTCTCCTTGGGAGAGAAGGCGCTGGCAGTCTCGGCAGGAGGAAGCCACACATGCGCTATAACCGAGAGTTGGGCACTGAAATGTTGGGGCTCTAACGACAACGGGCAGCTCGGAATTGGGTCAACTGTCTCAAGTAACACTCCCACCACGGTTACTCTCGGAGGGAATGCCGTCGCGGTAACCGCGGGTGGCTCCCATACCTGCTCACTACTGCAGGGTAACAATGTAAAATGCTGGGGTGACAATAGCAAGGGACAGTTGGGCGATGGAGGGACCAACCAACAGAATGACGCGTCTACGGTTGGAGTCACACTGGCAGGTGCAATCTCAATTGACTCTGGAAGGGATCACACATGTGTGGTGGATTCTGGTGATTCTCTCCACTGCTGGGGAGGAGGCGATGATGGGCAATTGGGCGATGGGAGTAACTCTGAGCAGGTCTCCGCCCCTGTGGCAATAGACCTTGGTCAGAACCTAGGTGCTCTATCAATATCATCCGGTGGGTCTTACACGTGTGTTGTTGGTAGCAACGACTTAGCCAGGTGCTGGGGGGGCGAGAGCAACTCAGGAGCCCTCTCCCTTGGAAACGAACCAGAAGACTTCCCCCTATCTAGATGGAGTTACATCGGCTCATCGGAGAGAGACTGGAACAATAACGGGAACCTGAACATCTTCGAAGTCAATGTCGGATCGGATGGCGATGGAGATGGCTTCCCATCCAACGAGGACAGTGATGACAGCAATCCCACTGTGGCAGCTGACTGCTCATCCGGATCATACGGCAGATTCACCTGCAGACAGGCCACACCAGGATACTTCGTCAG
>NYST01000010.1 GCA_002683155.1 Methanobacteriota archaeon
CATAGCCATATCTGCTGTGACCGTGGTAGTCTGAGTTTTCCCCCAGGTAAGAGGAATCTACCCATGCAGTGACCAGTCCCTGTTGCGCTGAGCCCAGAGTGATGCCCTTTTTCCGTGTGAGATATAAGTATCTAACAATTCGCTTCGCGGCTCTGATGACTTCTTCCGACGCGTAGGCCACATGGGACGCTATTCTACATGTCGCAGTCAGGATATCTGGTCTAGAAGATTTAGCGATGTAGAGGAGCTCCCCCACCAAACTGGGGAGGTGACAGTCGTGTTCTTTGAAGAGACGTTCGAGCTCTTCTTCGTCCTTGGTGAGGAGGTCCCAGTCAAATCCGTTGCTTTTGGCGTTCAGGTAAGGTGTCGGTGCTTGTTCCTTTCCTTTGTCCATGTTGTATCTCGACGCAATGCGTGATATTCTTTCCTCCTGGTCAATGAACCAGTTGCCGTCCTTCTTCTGTCTGTAGCGGCAGCCGAGGTAGTTGTTGAGGATGCCCTGCTTTTTGATGTTGAATTTTTCTTCTAATTCCTTGTCGATCCAACTATGCGCAGCGTCGTCTACAGAGGCTACAGCCAGGTCATCGACATAGAGGCTGATAATGACCCCTTTCTCTCTGTTTATGTAGAGGCAAGGTTCGTACGTCGATTGCTTGAATCCTTTTTCACTGAGCCACTTGTCGCACAGATCTTGGAAACATTTTGCTGATTCGACGCTGCCGTAGAGGTTCCTTTTCAATTTGTAGTATATCGGCTTACCCTCTTCGTCCGTTTGTTTGTATCCAGGTATGGAGGAGATCACTGTGTCTCGGGAGGGTGCCGCTCTGAGGAAAGCGGTGGGGACGTCATACTGTCTCACTTTCATGCCTTTTGCCAAAGCATAGGCTAGGAAAACACGTGAAGATTTGGATTGGACTACAGGTGAGTAGATCTCGTGGGGCTCGAAGTATTTCTTCTGGAGGTTTCCCAGGCAGACTAAGCGTGCCCTGAATTCGTTGATTAACCCCGTGTCGTCCCTGTCCGGTTTCACGTCATATTTCCACATGACAGGTGTTGCTTTTTGTCCCGTGGTGTCCATCCATCGTATGTGCTCTTTATTGGACATAGGCTCAAAGGTTCCCAGTTTGAACAGCTTCTCCAGCTGTACAGCCTCTGCTAGGTTATATTCTTCGTTGAAGACGTCGAGGAATCTCATTCGTCTATTTTTGGGGGCCTTGTAGTGAAGTGGGCCATGATTGCCGTGGCTAGATTGTTGACGGGTCTGATTCTCGCTTCCCTTCGGTTCGATATTCTGGCGTCCTGTCTCACCGCCTCGAGGAAGTTTAGGGTGCGCAACTCCAGGATTGGGTGCTTTTGGCTCCAGAGGTCGGATAGTTCTCTCTCTGCGTCTTCCAACTTGGAGTTGAGTTTCGTGATCTGGGCTGAAAGTTGGATGTTCTCGGTTCCGGTGCGTTTTCGATCATGTTGCTCTAGTATCTTCTGTCTTTTCATGATGGTCTCTTTTATGGTTTTGGTGAGTTCCATGCTTGTCTCGACCTTGTGATCAATTTCCGTCGACGTCGGTGGAGGAATGGTTTGTTGGTTGCGTCTTTTGCGGTTGTGTTTTGATTTCTTTCCTTTCAAAACTCTTGCTAACTTCGCCATTCCCTGCCTCGTTTTCTGGCGTAGAGCTTGTCTTTCTAGTTGGTCCAGTGTCTCCACCGCCTCTTCTGGTGTGTTCGCTATAAGCGCCTTCCGGCATTCATCGATTACCCCGCGGCGGAAAGTTTTGGAGGCAAAGCGTGACTTTTGGGGACCTTTGTTGTGTTTTTGTTCACTGGTGTCCCTGCGGACGACTCGGCAGCGGGCGGTTTGTACTATGGTGGTGAGGTTGTCGTCGGCATTTGTTCCGAGGTCTTGGGGAGGTTCCCTCGTGTCTACGGGATTGTGCTCCGTATCTGTAATGAGTGATATAACAGTCTTGTTTCCGTGGAGGATAAGTTCTCTGTCGTGGTCGTCGTGGAGTTTCAATGCCTCTTTCCTTTCCTGGGGTTCCAAGAAAGCTCCAGCTAGTTCGATTTCTAATTCTCCGACCTTCCTCGTTCTCTCGCTAGAGTCCTCGGTGTGAGGTGTGGTGATGTTGGTCTTGATGTTATTTATTCTGCTTTCATTGTCGATGTCGGTGGCGTAGAGAATCTGGGGTAGGTCCTGGTTGTAGTCAATTATGTTCCTGGTGATTTGTGTGGGTTTCATGATGCCATAGGATTTGTCATGGATTTTGGCTACACTCATGTGCTCCGTTGGTTCGTGTAATGTAGCACTAACCCTATCTTCCCACTTTGCACCTCTTTTCAGTGTCATGAACGTGTCATCAAACCACGCTACTCTGGCGGTCCAGTAGTCGTTGATTATAGGGCACCACATGATAAAACCCAGTCGGTTTTTGTCAATGCCGACGAAGAGGCCCCATCTGTTCTTTGGCTGGCCTGTCCCTACGTAGTCGTGGCGTTTGGATACCGCAGGGCAGAGGAAGGGGTGGAGGGTGTTGGGGTCTACATCATATCCATAGAGGCGTCGGTGAGGTGATTTTGAGTCAAACCTCGAGATCGGTGTTCTGTTGTCTACCGGGGATGCCCGTGCGTTGAGCTGGTACGTCGCATAGTTCAGTGCTAGGGTGAGTAGGCTAGTAGGTGCCAGTCTGTCTCCGTGAGAGAGGATTTTGAGTTTGTGGGCTGCGCTTGCAAGCATGACGTTTCTAACTTTCTTTATCGTCTGGATTCTTCTCTCGATGTAGTTCTCGTTTTGGTTGTAGGGGAGGGATGTAGTGAGGTGGAAGTTTTCGTCACGGAGGAGTCCTGGAAGGGAATATTTGGTTGATCCACTTCCGCGGGTTCTGCTCATGTCGTGTATTTTATCTGACCTCGCCTGTTGGAGGTTGTAGGGCATGTTGCCTCCTTTGTGGCCTGCTTGAGTCAGGGTGATGTTGAACGCTTCAATCGCGTTCTTGACGTCTGCGTTGTTCGGTTTCATGCATGTGAGTGAGGTAGTCTCTACCCACTCCGTTGCTACATCCATAATCATGATGTGAGATTTAACCCCTCCGGCTCCCATGAATCTGCTGTCATATGTAATTTCATCAAAGCTAATCATATCTCCTGCGTTGAGGGTGGTCTTCTTCAAGCCCGTGACGCACTGGTCGCCCGTGATGTGTTTCTTCCCCACCGGTTTATCATTGAGGGCTGCCATGCAGTGCTCGCAGCGGATCATGTTCGTCCATTCAATTGGGAAGTCCTGGATTTCTTTCAGGAGGGGATCTGATTCCCTGTCGTGGGTCCAGTTGTTGTACATGGTGAGTAGGTTCTGGTGTCCCTTTCTCTCGTGAATCTCCAGGATTTTCGCAAAGGAGACCAGTTTTCTCTCTTCTAACTTCTTNTTCTCGTCCTCCATTTCCNTNCTCAGNGTNTGCATCGACTTTATCTTGAGGGAGGGAATGTGTTTGGCTATGTAGGCGGTTGCCTTTTCGTAGAGGCCTATGCATAGGGCGTCGTCGACGGGGATAGAGCGGTAGATTGTTTTGTCGGGACCAAAGTTGTAGATAAGGGAATATGAGCCTCGGAACTTGTAGTGTCTGACAAATTTTCCTTTCGTGTCTTGTACCATAAGTTGGGTATCCCTGAATTTCTCGTGGGACACCCCCACACAGTAGGTTTCCTGTAGTAGTCGTTTGGTGTGGTGGACGAGAGAAGTTTGTCGTGCTTGTAGCTCCTCAAGGGCTGCCGTGATTTCTTCTGCGTCTTTCTTGTATCTGCGTTTCTCTCTGAGGAGTTCGTTAAGTTTGGCTCTCTGCGGCTGATTGTGTCTTTGTTGTTTTCTGCTCTGCTCGATTCTCTCGATGTCTCGCTCAATGATGATCTGGAGAGATTTGGCTTTGGCAACGAATCGGTTAAGCTGGCCCAGACCCAAGGGTTGGATAGTGATATCTTCGGTGTGGCCTTTGTGGCTTCTTCCCTTGGACAATATGAGACGGTCACCTGCTTGCCTGGCCAGGTCGTCATACTTGTCCCTTTGATCTTTGAGTCGTCGTTTAGCGTCCTCGAGAGCGGTCCGTAGGTCTTGGATTTCGGCATTTGCGTCCTCTACCGTGGCAATGTCTTCCGGGAATTGGGAGTAGGAGGTGAGTTCGTCCGCTGAGATGCGCTGGGCAGCGGTTGTGGTTTCTGGAGCTGTAGTTGTTGTTTCCGGTTGTGTTTGTCGTTCGGGGGCTGCCATCGTTACCGCTGATATCATCCTTGTGGGGTTTGTCTGTTTCGCCAGTTCCCTCACATGTACGTTATCGTCTTCGTCATCATCTTCATCGTCATCTTCCTCCGTCAGGGCCTCGAAGCTGTTCTGGTCAACCCTGAAGGGGGCTTCCTGTGGGAGTAGAGGAAGGATAAGTTTTTCGTTACGGACGGTGTTGTCGTAAAAGTCGAGGTAGCTGATAATATTGTTGAATTGCTTCTCTGTTAGCTCCGTGCCCTCCTCTCCAGTCAGGATTTCTTCAGGGTCGGAGTCTGCCTCAGTTTCAGTTGTGGGGACTGTGGAGGGGGGTTTTTCCGGTGTAGGCGGTGCTGGTTCCGGATCAGGGGGTGGTTCGTTCGTCGGTTCCAGAGCGGGTTGCAAGGGTGATGTAGGTGAGTTTGGAGTTGTTTGGTGTTCGACTGCGGGCTGCTCTGGTTCTCGAGTTGTCTCTGTTGGTGCTGATGCCCTGGTGTTTGCTAACTCTCTCCTTCTCTCTCTGTCCCAGTATTCTGTTGCTGGGATCATATAGCCGTCGTCTGTCACCATCATGAGTTCCGTTTCCCTGTCTTTGTTGATAGTTTGGAGGTGATCTGCGGTTGGCTTTGGTGGGGGAATTGGGAATGGCCTGGCATCACGGGTCCTCCTCTGGTTTCGGGTTTGCATACTGTGGGTGCTAGGACGATGGTGGCCTTTGCGTTTCTGGCGGCGCGGCTTGGGGGTTGGAGGGGGGGCGTTGGAGTTTTGGTTGGGGCGTGGAAGAGATCCTAAGGTTCCACCCACAGCACAAATTGAGGACAGCAGGTCCGCTTCATGTATATCACCCCGTGTTTGATGGCGGTTTGGGGGTGGATCTCCTTTTTCGTGGATAAGACGGTGTACCCGTTGGATGAAGGCGTGGTCCCGAGCGTTCCAATCTTTGACTTGAGTGGGGGTCATGGTCATGAAATCCTCTTGGAGAGGTATGATCGCGCCTTTGAGAAAGAGTGCCGTTCCTTGAGGTCCTGAGTACAGGTGGGCGTTGCAAGTGTCCCTCAAGTTGGAAATCGAGAGTATGGCCATATTGTGTAGGGCGTCGACGTTCGTGGCAGGCGCTTCACAGTTCAAGGTTGTTTTCACCCAGCCTTTAGTTCCCGCAAATTGCACATTGATGGTACCAGTGGTTCCTTTAGCCGATTCCGACTCCGACTCCAGGAATGTGAGGAGGGATGTCATGGATTTCGTTGAGTTCATCAGGTAGCACGGGTTGGTCACGTTGACTTGTGCACCAGTATCCAAAAGAAAAGACATAGGGGCGTAACAAATATTAATCTCGGCATTGTCCTTTTCGTTTTCGTCAACGTGTGATGTTTTGTTATTATTTACTTCTTGCCTAATTCCTACTTTCTTCACCCTGCCCCCCCCCCTGCTC
>NYST01000011.1 GCA_002683155.1 Methanobacteriota archaeon
CTCGTCTGACTGTGACTCTGATCATGTCACCAACTCCAGCTGATGGATACCTCCTAGCCACTCCCCCCTTCTTGAGGACGGTAATGAGTTGTACCACCTTTGCACCGGTGTTGTCTACGCACTCTAGTCGAGCCTGAGTAGGAAGGCCAGAAGTCACTCTGCCGGCTATTCCCTTCATTGGGCCCCCTCCTTCTCGATTACGCAGAATTTCACAGTCTTCGAAAGAGGTCTACATTCCATAATTCGGACATTGTCTCCTTGGTTGAGTTCCCCTATGCAGCTGGGAAGATGTGCTGAGTACCGTCTGGTTCGCTTCTCGTATCTCTCGAACTTCTTCATGTAGCGTGTGGTCTCCCTCTGGATTACGACCGTATCAGTCATTCCCGACGAAGAGACAACTCCACTGATGATCTGCCCCCTTAGCCTGAGCGTTCCATAGAATGGGCAGTTCTTGCTGCCATCCCATTCCCCTTCGGGCTTGCTGACGTCTACACCAATATCTCTCATCTCAGGACCTCCTGTACATCTTTGCGAGTCTTTCCTCAGGCCTCTGCCTAACTGCAGAGCCGACTATTTCCTCGTCTTCTATTGTGAATGTGATGGTATCTTTCGCCATGGTGATTTCCCGGTCTTCGGCTTGGATATGGATAGTCCTCTTGGTTTCGTCAATCACCATGCCTGATACTCCCACCAGCGTAGGGTCTGTAGACCCAATGACGTTGATTTCCCTGGATACCCAAGGCATGTTGATCAACTGTCCCATCTAGCGGACCTCCACTTGGTAGCCATTCTGCTCCAGAACCTTCGCGGCTTTCTTCTTGTGGTCACCTTGGAGTTCTATTGTCCTCCCTTTTACCGTACCGCCACTAGCGCAGGCACCCTTCAAAATCTTCGCAAGTTGTCCGATATCGATTGCAGTATCCTCTATTCCTTCGACCATGGTGACCATCTTCCCGTATCTTCTCCTAACCACTGAAATCACCGCTTTTTGTTGCTCTTTGGCTATCTCCTGACAAATACATAGGTCATCTGGAAGCGCACACATGTTGCAAATTCCCGCCAAATCACTCCTCCTTATCCTTATTCATCTTAGTAAGAAGCCTAGCAATGCTCCTTCGAGTCTGCTTGTAGGCCCCTGCATTCGAAGCCGACCCACCTAGAGCCTGCTGGGATCTTAGTTGGAGCATCTCGTCCCTAAGATCTTCAAGAGTCAGCTGAAGCTGCTCCTTATCCATCTCGTCGATATCCTTCGAGCTTACGTGGGACATTTCACTCCTCCTCCCTTGCTGCCCTTTCAAGGGCTTCTTCTAGATCTAGTGGGACGAAGCCTGATGCCTCTGCAAGTTCGGGGAGGCCTGCCTCGGCCCTCTCCTTTATTGTAATCTCATGCGGTAGCTTTGAGCCTGGCCTCATGATCCTGACAGTACATCCAACCGTCCCTAGCTTCTTCACAGCAGTTGAGAATCCGACATCCATCAGCTGGAGGGCCGTCTCACCGCAGTATTTGATGTGGCCCTTTTGGAATTTCTCCACACGGTGTCGTGCACCTGTGATCTTTCCGCTCAGGGTGACGATGCACCCTCGCGCTCCAGCATCCATGATGTTCTGGACAGTGCTGTGGCCTGCCCGCCTGAAGAACCAGCCCCTCTCGAGTGAGCTAGCTAAACGGCTGGCCATAACCTGAGCGTTAGTCCTTGACTCCTGTATCTCCTCAACTTCTAGCTGGGGATTTGTTAAGTTGAAGTCTTCTTGGAGACGACGCTGTAGGTCGTGAATTACCTTGCCCCTCCTGCCAATCACCCGTCCGACTTGTTCCGCACGCAGTGTGACCTTCGTCCCCTCCGGAGTCCTATTGAATGTCAATCCGCCAAATCCAGCCCTCTCGGTCTCATTCAGAAGGTACTCTCTGACTAGCTGCCTCTCGACATTGCGGTTGATCATCTTCTGAATCGTGTTCTCCTTCATATTGTCACCTCAGAAATCCTCTTCTCCCATTTCTTCCCCATCTTCTCCGAAGTACTCGAGGAAGATTTCCAAATTAACCTGATAGTGATCGCTGGGGGTTGCCCTTCCTTGTGCACGGGGCCTCATGTTCCTAGATACCTGGCCACGNTGNGCAGCNACNTGGGTTATGACCATGTCTTCGGCATCGATATCATCGAAGCGTTGCCTTGCGTTGTCCATAGCGCTNTTGATCAGCTTGATGAATTCCAGAGATGCCTTGTTGGGGAATTTTCCGGGCCCCATTTTGCCTTTCCTGTGACCGGCCATGGTGTTTCCACCCCTTCCTTTTCTAGATCTTCTTTGGTATGGGATTGCCCTTTTCTTCGCGACAACGTCTTCCAAGTAGTCTCTGGCGGATTCAGCGTTCATGCCCCTGATGGCCTTGGCTATGTGGTAGCAATGCTTGTGATGGCAATCCAGATTTACGGCTCTGGCTGTGACTAGATTGGAACCCTCGAGAAGTTGGGTATATCCGCTCTGGGGCCTTCCTGTTCTTCTACTCATTCATCTCACCTCACTTTAGTGCCACGTGCTGGGAAGACCTAGTGGCGCCCACACCTGGTCCGGTGTGCGTTACTGACTTCCTCGTTATTGCGAATTCCCCCAATGCATGTCCGATCATTGGAGGCGTAATGTCTAGATTTACGAATTTCTGCCCATCATGGACGCCTATCTTCTTACCTACCATCTCTGGCAGGATGTACATCCCCCTGCAATGGGTTCTCACAGTTTTTCCGTTGCTGTTTCTAATTCTGTCGAGAAGCCTCTCGCATTCTATACTGAGGCCCCTTTGAAGAGACCTTTTTACCCTTGATGGCATCAATGTAGCGATAGAGATTGCATCTGGATCATAATCATCGTTTTCTGGTTCGGTACTGTTTCCCCAAGGGTATAGTGGGATATCCTGTAGCTCGTCGATAGTGTAGCCTCTCCAAAGGAATTCCTTTTTCCTTCTCTCGGAAATTTTTGACCGTCTCTTTCTTGCTTGACGCCTAGCCATCTTGGCTGTTCTGAACTGTTTCCTCTTCCTTGCCATTCAATCTACTCCTTCTTCGATCTTCCTCGTCCAGTTCTTCTAGGTGCGATGTTCCCCACCTTCTGGCCGGGTGGTGAGTTTCTACTTACAGAACTGGGTCCGTGTACTGCCTGGTGGTTTCCACCGCCATGAGGGTGGTCAACAGGGTTCATTGCGACCCCACTTACTGTTGGGTACTGCTTTCCGCGAGCCCTAGCTCGATGATGCGCTGCTCCTGCTTTCAGCAGCGGCTTCTCGGTCCTTCCATGTCCTCCGAGGACCCCAATAGTTGCCCTACAGTTTGATGGTAGATCCTTAGTCCTTCCACTGGGTAGTTGGACTCTGACATAGTCCCCCATCCTGGTATCTATCATTGCGGAATTACCGCCTGACCTCGCAATCTTTCCACCATCTCCGGGTCTTAACTCGACATTGCATATTTGAGTTCCTTCTGGGATCTGGCCCAGAGTGGTTACGTTCCCAGGTCTGAGGGAGACCTTGTCGCCAAATGCAACGGTCTGTCCTACGGAAATTCCCTCAGGTGCACCCAAGTGTGCTATTTCGCCATCCTCGAACTTTACCTTAGCAAGTGGGGCTGTGTGAGCAGGGCTATGGACCAAATCGATAACCTCGGCTATCTCTCCACTGACTCTGGGAAGTCTGTTTGCAGCGGGGAACCTATGGCTGGAAACTCTATTCTTGGGGCTTGATCCCTTTCTCTGTGAACGTGTCCTCTTACCCATCTTACCACTCCCTAGAACGCTCCCAATTTGAGCGCAGCCTCCTCTGCATCGAAACCATCGGCTAAGCGGATACTGGCATGCTTTCCGGTTCGGTTGATTCTAACGTTTACCTTTGCGACTTTGACCTCCAGAAGTGCCTCTATTGCTTCTTTGATATCTTTCTTAGTCGCTTCTCTGCGGACGATGAACTCGATTCGATTGTTGTTTTCTTTATGGCCCCCATCTGGATCTGCCACCCTCCTTGCCTCAAGGGTCTTCTCTGTGATCCAAGGCATTATAATTACATCATATGGATCCATCTTAATCACTCCATGGCCTCTACTGCTGCCTTTGTCCAGACCGTTAGCCTTCCTAGATCGCCTCCGGGAGCAAGGTCTTCCGCACTTAGGTCCTTGGCCGCTACTACATCTACCCCTGGAATATTACGAGCTGCTTTTTCCAAACCGTCCTTCTGGGCCACAACTAGGAGGATGCTCTTCGGGGTCCTGTATTTCCTCCCTCGCATAGTTCCCTTCCCTGCTCGGATTGACCTGCCGTTCTTGGAACGGGCTAGGTCGGCAGAAAGGCCCAGCCCCTCCATCATTGCTACGAACTTCCGAGTAGAGTTTAGTGTTGGAATCGTCTCGATATTGTATTTCTCATCCGATCCATTTCTAGATTCTACGTAATCATCGATAATAATCGGGAAGCGCAAGTCATCTTCGAATCTGTGGCCCCTGGAGGAAACCATGTCTGGATTGCTGGATGCGGCTATGGCGGAGTCGCGTGCTATCTTCCTCTCACGAGTGTTAATCTTCTGGGACCACTCTTTATCCACCTTTGGCCCGTGTGCTCTTCTTCCACCCCTTGTATGGGGGTTCTGTGCACCTGTTCTCTGTCCGGATTTCCTCATTATTCTAGATACTCCCCGGCCCTTTCCCCACCATTCGACAGAGTGCTTCATTCCTGGTTGAGGTGCACGCTTCCCATCGTGCTCCCTGTGCCCGTAGGATTGTCTCCGGTTGGCTCTAGATGCGTGGACCGCAGAACGGACCAAGTCTTCCCTTATGTGTGAAGTGAATGGAGATGGAAGTGAAATGGCTTTGCCATCCTTCGCCTCTACGGCATATGTTTCGGCTAGCAGGCCTGCATCCATCTCCTCTTGCAAGACAGAATTTACGAGATTGTATGGTTTTATTTTCATAATTTCACACACCCTGCTTGCTCGAAGTACTGACGTAAGTTACGTCTACATCCCCGACGACCTTCCTCGGACGAGTTGGGTCCCTGAACCTTAGAAGCCTCTTTGCTGGTCCCGGGAGACTCCCTTGGATGATCATGTAGGGGTTACGCACTTCACCATAATTCAGGAAGCCCCCTGCCGGGGTTATTTCCGACTCATCTGGATTGGAAATCCTTAGAATCTTCTTGTTCAATTCCGTTCTCTTGTGATACCCGACCTGACCGGCCTGCCTGATGGTCTTTCTGACGTATCCTGTTCCGAAATCTCCCATGTTGCCACCCTGTCTCCTCCTCTTGCTATTCTTGTGGCTTAGAAGCTTCAGGCCGAACCTCTTGATCGATCCTTGCCACCCCTTTCCTTTGGTGACGCCCACCACATCGATTTCTTGGCCAACTTCATAGACGTCTTCTAGACCTATCTGGCCACCCAATCTACTCATGGCCCAATCTAGCTTTGCATCTATATCGCCTCCGGTTAGTCCTACTTCCATTATCTCAGGTGTCTTTGAGGGCACGCTTCGGACCATTTCTGGTTGGGTACAGGCGATTATCCTGACCTCTACTAGGTCCTGTTGCCTAAGTGAGTCGGCTGCATCCTCTGCAGGCTGGGAGGGTCTCTTTGGAATCCTCCCCCCACGTGTTGCTGGCTTCCGGCCTTCCTCGATATCCCTTTCTCCCCTCGTCTGGTTTGCGAACCGGGGGAATAAATTGGAAGGGGCGTCATCGGATATATCGGCCCATACCTCTCCGGCGGTTTGCTTTCCATAAGGAGTCATCCTGTAACCCCTCACTGCTAGAACATTCATGGGAGGAGTTTCAACTACTGTGACGGCCTTCCTAACTTCTTGTCCTGCGGATGTAGACTTTGGATTTGTATCCCTCATCAGGATGTGAGTCATTCCAGCCTTCCAACCAGCGAAACCCTGAACGCGAACCTCGGATGATTCCGTTTGTGGCCATGATGTGATTCTTGCGAATTGTCTGATTGCACGCTTCCTCGGGCCATAGCCCATGCTACCTCGGCGGGGTTTGGATCGGTCAGCCATTACATTTCCTCCTAAATTACCGATTTTGGCCGTAAACGACCAATCCCGGGCCTTCCACGTACTGG
>NYST01000012.1 GCA_002683155.1 Methanobacteriota archaeon
AATACCTCATCATCCTTGAATATCATCTCCGGGACAACTTTCTGGATTGTGATAATTTCACCCAAAGGTGAGAAGATTCTGATAGCAGCCATTTCCCAGCAAACAGACTCCGTCCGTACCCCAACAAGAAGTGAATTGCTAGAATCTCGAAATCTCCATACGCATATGTCGATATTTTCAGTAAAATGCCTAATCTCTGGCTCTCCCAGTTCCTTTGACAAGGTAATCCAAGAATCCTTCCCGAGTATCGATAGTGCTGCATTTATGTCCTCGCCGGCCATTGTTAGATCATTGTTCGAGAACCTATCACGAAGGGCATTCAAGACATGTCGCTCATTATCTTCCAATTCAACTGTCTTTTTAGATAGCAATAAATTACCCCTATTCCACCATAATACAATAACTAGTGGAAATATTAGGAAAATCCCAGCAAATACATAGAACGGAGTAAACATCCTTGCCAAATCGACAAACTCACCCTCGTCATCGAAAGTCCCTCTATTTTCAATCGTGAACCGATATTCAACCTCCTCCTTGAAGTCACCATTCCTCTCTAGTCTGATTGCATGTAATCCCGGATCAAGGCCCAATTCGCCGTCGTCACCATCAGCAAAATCAACTATTGACCAAGTGCTTTGATTCAGCCTCTGCACACTAATTCTGACCGATTCGTTATTTGAAACCCAGAATCCAACCATCGTCCAATTCGTTGAAGATATTTCCAAGGCAAATACATCGACAGAGTCATTCAATACGAAACTCCCCTTGGCTGTGGAATTGTTTGGAGAAATTACTTGCCATTCATCGCCTATTTCATCGGTTCCCCAAAGTTTCCCTGGAGCATCCCCGGACTCCTCAACTATCGAATCCTGCCCTCCTTCTCCGATGCAAGAAGTTGTGAAAATTGAAGCTATTATTAACGTGGCAATCACTAGTCTGGGCCCACGCATCATGCTTGGCAGAACAACTAGGTCTTAGAATCCTTCAAGCGAAATGCTTCCATGGACGGTCAATGGATGAGCGGCCAATTGGTAGGAGCGTAATCTCGAGGGATAGGTTCTCGAGACTATTTTCTCTAGGGGATCGCAATGATCCCACATCATTTGCTCCGGGACTAATAATCAGCGACTCCGATCCAGATTTCCCCGTTTCAATTGCTCCATTTCACTCTTCGATGGATCATTCAGTCGTGCCATCATCAATGAAGATCACAACTCGTTCAAATCTCTGTTTCCCTTTCGATTCTATAGATACATGGGAGGCTTCCCAGGGGTTAGTCCTGCCTCCTAGTTTGGTGGATTCAAACTCAGGAGAATTTGGTGCAGGAATAGAGTTGGTCCCAGTAACCTGGAACTCATTACACCACGACCCATCTCTTCTTTCAATAGGGCTACAACCATCAGTGATAGTTTTGACAGACGCCCCCCAACTATCAAACAGCTCCGGTTTGTTGGAACAGGCTCTATTGACTGTAAGGACAAAGTTCCCCTCTTCTCTGATATGGGCACCGGGAATCGGGGGTCCGGACAACTGTGCGCTACTTTCCTGGATGGGTGTGGATATTTTCGACTTGGCTCGTTCTCGCCAATCATCTTCTTTGGGCGTACTACTTTCTGAAACCGGACCTCGAATTCCCGAACAATCGACTAACGAAAACTCATCTATGGAGTCCCAAAAGGAGATGTGGATAAGGGCTATTTCAGCTACTAGGTCAGCAATTAGGGATGGTACACTAAGGGACCTGGCAGAGAGGCAGAGTACATCCAGCCCCCGCTCAGTCGAGCACCTCAGGAAACACGACCAACTCTCATTTGAGATTTCTAAAGAATTGGGACTGTCCAGCAGTTCTGTAAATTTCGGGAAAATACTACGCTGCCATTCCTTCGAAAGTAGGAATGATGTTACAATTAGGAATTGGCGAGAAGCAATATCCTCTGATTATGTGCCCCCTAATAGGCAACAAGACATTCTAGTCCTTCTTCCCTGCTCTGCAAAGAAGCCCTACCGACTCTCTCAAAGTCACTCAAGATTCAGGAGAGCAATTGGAAACTCACGTGCTCACGAGGTAATGGTAACTGCGCCATTAGGATTAGTTCCCAGAGATTTGGAAGATTTGTGGCCCGCGGCTCACTATGACATACCAGTTACTGGGGATTGGGACGAAGATGAATTGTCGATAATTAGGACAATGCTAAGCAGACTCATAGAAAGGATCGGCTATTCCACAATAGTGAATCATTCTGGAATTGAATTAGATCTCGAAGGTATTGTTGTAATTGATACAAGGTTGGGGGAAAGTGCAGGTTCCAGTGAATCATTGCAAAGGCTCCAGGAAGCAATCGAATCCTCATTCCCAGAAGATGGAGGGTTAACCGATTTCAGCGTTAGACATGAGAAGATAAAATCAATTTCTAGATTCCAGTTCGGTTCGGACGAATGGCTTGATGGTTGCGAAATCAAGGGACGACCTCCAATTTTCACAATTTCAAAGGATGGCGTTCAGATGGCAAAATGGGACCCTCGGAGGGGGAGATTCTTACTTTCTAAGTCGAGCCTTAAAATAATGAGTGAACTTAAACTCCTCAAGTCCGTGGAAATAAATCCCGAATCGGAATGGGTCGGGGACATTTTTCCAAGCATGATTACAAGCTATGATCGATCAATATTGGTGGGCGATGAGATTCTTGTCATACAGGGAGGGGAACTCATAGGATCTGCCAGAGCGGTTGCTCCGGGTTGGGAATGGCCCCAAGGCCCTGGTAAACTGGCAAAGTCTAGACACCGGCTCTGATAGCCAAGATCAAATTGATTTGGCGTAGCGGTTAAAGAGGGAGAGCAGGTCGCCCGGCTGCCAGAGGTATACATTTGTCAAGGATGCACAGCAAGGGAAAGGGATCTAGTGGTTCCAGCAAACCCCATTCGCAGGCACCTCCAGAGTGGTCAAATTCGGATAAGAAGGAGATAGAGGAGTTAATTTCTCAACTGTCCGATGAGGGCCACACAAATGCCACAATTGGAACTATACTAAGGGACATGCATGGTGTTCCGGACGTAAGGCTTGTTACCGGGGAGAGAATATCTCAGACGCTGAATAGGTTAGGGAAGAAATCCGGCCTTCCAGAGGACCTTATGAGCCTAATGCGACGTGCCCTGAGACTCATTGACCACATCTCTCAGAATTCCAAGGATATCCACAACAGGCGGCAACTGGAACTTTGTGAGTCTAAGATTAGGAGGCTCTCAAGGTATTACAGGGAGAACAACCAGATTGATTCGGACTGGACCTACAAGAGGGACCAACTAAGGCTAATGGTCGAGTAATCAGTAGTGATTTGTACTCGTCTCCAATCGAAAGTTCGTGGAGTCACTCTTTGAGCACGATATCTTCTCCCAAGTAAGGGGGCCGATACAATTTTTCGCTACCGGCGAAAAAAGTCGGAATAAGAAAATCCTTCTTGTTTCAAAACCAGATTTGGAAGGCTCACTTTCATTGGCACCCATTGAAGCTGCCCTCCTGGATGCCAATATCCCATACAAGCGCCGATTCACCAATTCGGAACCCGATTTCTCTCCATTCATTCACATTTCACACGAAATGACCACGAAAAATATCGAACTCCCAGGTTTGTCTCTCTCTACAATTATTGTCGATGGTTTAAGGGGGAGTTTAGGAGATATGCGAAAGGGCCCACTCAGTGTCGTTGCCCAGGCCCATGCTCTTGCATTTGCACTGAATGATAAGAGCCACCGCCTTAGGAGGATGAGGCCATGGTTGTTGTCAGGGAATTGGATTAACGAAGCACTAGACACTACGTATGATCCTGTTTACTCATGCTTGAGGGACTACCTGTCTGCAGAGGGGTCAATTAGAGTAGTCCCTGTGCCGGAGGTCGAAAATATTCATTTCAATAATTATTCATGGATTGAACGTTTTGAGATAGAAGAAGCATCAAGGCTTTGGGGGGATTCAGATTTAGAAAAACGCGAGGAAATAATGGGGAGCCTGGTTAGTCCCGTTCTCAGATCCAGTTCTCCTTCAACAGCAAGGTCGGAGGAATTGCTATGGCACTGTGTTCTCGGTTCTGGTTGGGAATCAGACCTAGCCTCTCAAATTAGCGCAGCCAAGTCACTCTGGGAAAACAACTCTCCCCTCAAAGCAGCATCTAGTGTTGCAGATTCTCTTGTCTCTAAAGGGGAAATATCACTATTCGATACGGAGAACGCTGCCACAGCCCGAGCACTCGATTCTTAGTGGTCTGATATCCGACTCAACCGGATTCCTCTTCCCACAAGATGGACACTTCACTCTGCCACCTCTATTCGAATTTCTCAGACTTTGACCATCTTCAACCACTGGTGAAACAATAGCAGCAGGGAAAACAAGTAATACGCTTGAACCGACTACCCCAAGCACAATTGGCATGGGGAGGCCAAACCAATATATCGACAGAGAAAGNACNCCCAATACNCCAATCATNATCATACTGGGGACTCTAGTTCTCCTTTTTGTTAGGGCCATNCCAATTCCCAAGGCCAAGCATAAGGCGAAAACCGATATCATTGCAGAAATCAGAGGACTGAAAAGAAGCGCATTTTTAGCTTCAAACTCAAGCCTAAAATCTGTATCCGACTCTATATCCGATTCCTCCAGGGTAAGTATTTCCATTACGACCCATCTTCTATGCATGTATTCTACTTCATCATTGTCTAGATTGACCCCGTCGAATCCAGACAGCATCCCAGTTCTAATTTCGAATGAAAGGTCCACCTTTTCCCAGTAATCATTCCCCCCGGGCCTGACAAAATCCTCTATCAGAGTCTGTCTTGAATCTCTCTCTATACTGTAACTTGACTCAACATATATTGAAATCTCGTCGGAGTTGAATGCTCTGGATGGCCCCAGATCAATGCTTACTACCAAAGGGCCAAACTCTTGCGGATCAACACCAAATAAGGATTCAGAATTGATCTTTAGACCTTCTGAGAGGAATGACTTCAGATTCGACTTTGAACCCTTGAGGTGACTCTCCAGTGCAGCTAACTCCGTATTGTCAACTCTTGCATTCGACTTCTCCGATGAGCTTACGGTATCTGAAAATGTGTTCAGATTCTTCCACCAGCTCTGGGATCCGAGACTCTTGTTTCCAATATTGTCAAGGCCCCATCTCATCCATTGCGACATTGCACCATCCAGTGAGATAGTGGTCTTTCTTTCTATCGAATTGCCATCGTATTTACAATTGACTTCAACCATAAGCGCCGAGCCACCTGTCCGCGGCGGTTCCTCTTCTGGGTACCAACTATTGTCTCCAGTGTCCTGTCCTAGAGTAATCTCGTGAATCTTATCAACGGTGATAACTAGTGAGTCCTGTAGTGAGATCTGGAAGTCCGTTCTTACAGTGCCCCCAGAACTATCCGGTTCCCAGACAAATGTCACATCTACCCAATCTTCATTAGAATTCACAATCGGGCTTTCAGAAATCTCAACGTTCTGGACCATTAAACTACCAGAGGAACCAGTCCAAATCTTGTCGCCGAACCCGGAAGTCAGTCTTACTGGGAAGAAAACTAGGTTGCCTTTGACGCTAGCATCACGAATAATCACATCCACTATTGGGAATGAAAGTGATATTGCAGCATCAACCTCTTCAGAACCCCAATGGAAAACTATCCCGGACTCACTTCCAGGATTGGAGAAGATCAGACTCCTGACAGAAAAAATCACTTCTATCTTCTCGTTTTTGGAGACTTCACCGTCATTTACTTCTACATCCACTTGGAGCTCTCCAGATTCAGAAAGATAGACGGCGGGAATTTGCGAGGAACTTTCGTATGTGTCACCTCCCACCTTTACGGCCACCGTCGCATTGGCCGATACTCCAGCAGAGTCAGAAACTTCGTATGGGATAGAAAAAGTCCATGTCCCGGAAGAGTAACTTGCGGATTCCCCCCATTCAATCAACCAAGAGCCAATTTCTACTTCCCCTAGGACAGAAGAGGTAACTTCGACGGACTTCTTTTCCTCCAAGTCAGATTTGAAAGGGGTCAGTTGTCCGCTGTCCGGATCACCAATTAGGAAAAGATCGAACTCATCGGGAGACTCGCAGCAAGTATCGTTCTCACCCGCTTGCGCATTGATTGGGGAGAAAAGAACTAAGATCAGCATTGATGAAAATATGGCCACATGCCTTGATCGGGAACGGTCCACGCTGCTCTGATTCATATCCTACCCTTCAATGCGACGCAATTACTGAGGGAAATTTGTACTCTTGCAGACAATTATCAATTTCACGACTAACCATGGAGCCAGACCAATTCCACCACTTCGCTGTCAATTCTTTCAATTTTGGCGAAACCGAATCTCTCAAACTGGTAGACATCCCCTAAGCACAATTCAAAATCTTCAATCACACCTTCCAATTCCCTGATTTCCTCGCCTTCTGGGACGAACATCTTTGCTCTTCTGGCAATGCCTTCAGGAAGCCAGTGTATTATTGGTCGACCATCGCTCCTATCAAAACCTTCAATCTCTGCATTAGATCCTTCAATCTCAATATCGGCGAAGTCTTTCAAACGCAGCTTCCCCTCGGTGAAATCCTCCTCCTGGATGAAAATATGATTTCCGACACCCCACTTCCTAGTTCCTGGAATGGCTCCTTCTGGGTGCCGAGGAATGCTTGCTTCAGAGGATGCTTCTTGACTTTGGATCCCGATCAGAATGGGGTTGCAGACGAAAAATCTTCTTTCACAAAGCCCGTCAATATTTTTCGAATTGAATGTCTCTAAAGTTTGCATTGAAATAGAAATATCCTTTTGTGTAAGGCCAATTTCACTCCAAAGAGAAATTAGTGATTCTGGCTCAAAACCCCTTCTTCTTAGTGCCCTCAGAGTAGGTAGGCGCAGATCTTCCCATCCCTCATAGTCTCCCTTTTTGATAGAAGATGACATGCCAGATGTAGAAAAACCTCCAAACTCGTGAACCTTCACCCTACCCCAGTAAAGTGTCTCTGGATATTCCCAACCGAAGTGTTCGTACAGTAATTTCTGTTTCCTCGTGCTGTCCATTAGATCCTTCCCCCTAATAATGTGCGTAACTCCTTGTTCGTGATCTTCGACAGCACTCTGGAAGTCCAATAGAGGCCAAACCTTGTATTTGCTTCCAACTATTGGGTGGGGCGAGTGCTGAATTCTAAGTGCGGGCCAGTCTCTAAGTGCAGGATTGGGAAGATCCATGCTCGTTTTTACGCGAACAACGGAACCTCCCTCCATTATCTTGCCCGAATTCATTGATTCCCAATCTTCCAAATTCTCCGAAATAGCCCTTACCCTGCACGGGCAGTCCATTTTTTCCTCTCTGAATTTCCGAAACTCTTCTGCAGTACACTGACAAACGTATCCGTGCCCGTCAGCAATCATCTTCTTTGCCTGTTTGAGATATACCGGCATCCTTTCACTAGCTCTAATGACAATATCAGCAGCCCTTCCCGACAACCACTCGAAGTCCTCTTCAATCCAACTATATGCTTCCATCAAAGGAGGTTTGATCTTAGTATCTGTATCGTCAAACCTGAGTACAATTGTCCCCTCGTATTTTTCCGCATAACTGGAATTAATGACTACCCCCCTAGAATGACCAATTGTCAATGGCCCATTTGGATTGGGTGCAAATCTAAGTACGACCTTTGACGTATCTCCAGGAAGATCGCGAAGTCCATCTTTCTTCTTGTGCTTCTCTCTCCGTAGAGCTTCTGGGTCGATTCCTTCAAGCTCATCTCTAACTACCTCGAGTCCCATTTTTTTAGCCAATGAATTAGCCTGTTCCACTTCGTAATCAATTAGAATCATGAGATCCTTGGCATTAGGGCGGAGGTCAGATCGTTCTCCAAGAACTCTTCCTAGGACACTTCCAGACTTCCCTTCTCCAGCATATTCTATTGCGTTCTGTAACGCATATTTCCTTACGGTTTGCTTGACCTCTGGACCAAAGTCACCAGCATCTCCCATGTTTCTCGAACAAACCACACAATGATTGCATTTCACCGTTCTTGCTAATTCCATTCGTCAAGAGCCGATTGGATGCTATTGCCAGCTTCATTGCTTCTTGGTGGAATAGGTATTCGATGGTGGCTCAACCATGCCTTCTCAACATTTTTCCACTTTCTTCTAAGGCAATCCTCGGGAGAATCCCTACTACATAGTTCCTCAATTGCAGCCTTTGATTTGGGATCCGATGGATATCCTGAGCCTAGATCAATGCCCAATTCTTCGGATAACTTCTCTATAGCACCATCTCTGTTAACTTTAGCAATAATGCTAGCCGCCCCCGTCACTACATCTTTGGAGTCCATCCTATGCTCGGAGAAGATTTTGAAATCTCCCTCTATCTTTTTCATGGATGAAGACACATTTCTTCCAAAACGCGCGGCATCTACATCACAAGCATCTAGGAATACGCTGAATCCAAATGAACTAGGAGCCACCTTTGAAATCGCATCAGCAAAAGCCCGAACCTCTAGAGAATTAAGAGTTCCAGATTCCATCCACAAATCGATGCTAAGCGCATCGCAGGTGATCAAACCAATTCCCCAATCCCTTTTTTCTGAAATGGCGATAATTTCGGAGTGTATCGCCTCCCTCTTTCTTTTGGCAAGGTTCTTTGAATCATCTACGCCTAACTCTGTTAGAATCGCCCTATCATCTGCTGGGATAGAGAGTGCACACACTACCAAGGGGCCTATGGCTGGCCCCCTTCCTGCTTCATCAACTCCAATGTGGCGGATTCCCATGTTATCGTCAGCCACGCCAATAGACATCAAGACTATTACTTATAGACTCAAAATAGGGAAAGTATCATGCGTGCGTGCTCCGCTCGCAGGCCATGGGACCAATATGGCCCTTCAAGAAGAAGAAACCGGCAAAACCGGCTATTTCACGAACAAATTACATGACGAACGTAGTTCAGTATGAGAAGAAATCCGGAAAGAAAGACAGTAAGAATGGAGACAAAAGCCATCTGGAGAATAAGAAATTCTTGGATGCAAAGAAACTTTTGTCAAACGATAAAGACGACTAGGAAACCGGATCGGGAATCAGTGTTCCAACTAATTCCAGATTTATTTCACCTGCCTGAATTGGGGACTTTATTCCAAATTCCCCGCTCACCTCAGGAGCAATTTCCCCAAATTCCCCGATACTCTTTCCCTTAACCATAATCTGACTCCCTCTGCCAGTAATCCAAGGCCCATGACCTGGCTCAGTGGGTACGAACTCCACATCCCCATCATTGGCCCCCAGGTCTCTAATTAGAGCCTGCGCAATTCCCTTTGAAGAAGTGAAACCACTTCCGACTTCCGCACACGTCCAAGCACCTCTTCGACTATTTCTAAAACCCCTAACAACTGTCCCTAATTCATACACCCTCTGAGGCAATTCGTGATGCCTATTCGCCGCTAGTAGTCTTAGCAATGAAGGGAGAATATTCTGTCTCAGAATTGTGTGTTCTGAAGTTATTGGATTGGAAATCAGAGCTATGCCATCTCCCCTGGGCCATCTCACGATTTCAAATTGGTCTCTTTCGTTCGAAAGTGTCAGACTTTGCACTTCCTGAAGTCCGCAGGCCCTCATACTCTCCCCAAATCTCCTATCTAGATTAGACGAAACGAGGGGTATCGCATCTAGATGCGTCCTCGACAGAATTTCTGGTAGATTTTCGAAACCATAACCTATGGCAATATCCTCTACAAGATCAACCGGGTGCATGATGTCACTCCTCCAGCGAGGCATCGAAATAATGTGCTCAATCTCCCCAACAACACAGTCTGCCCACCTTCCCCTCTCATGGGGGCCATCAGTAACAGTTTGACTTGCCTCTAGTCTTCCACCCATCTTGGCAATTGCTCGTGACAACTCTTCTGAGTCCAAATCCAAGCCTAGGATCTTTCTAATCAGGCTATCCGGTACACGATGCTTCCGTGCTTCTCCGTTGGGAACTCGAACACATTCATTGTTCGATTCGGTCAACTCGATGCTCTCAACCATCCCCCCCCTTTCTGCCAAAGAAAGGCACACCAGTAGTAAGCAAGATTCACATGCCCTAATATCCCAACCAGTTACATCGATGAAGAAATCTTCAGTCCCCTCATGCACAGTTGTATGGCTTCCGTTAATTATCGGCGGGGATGATAGAAATTTTTCCTGCGAATCCAAAAAAAACGGGAATCTATCCATCCCCTCCATCAGATGCGAATACTCT
>NYST01000064.1 GCA_002683155.1 Methanobacteriota archaeon
AAAGGGCATATCGATGTTCAAAGGGTCTGGATTTCCGATCCGGAACTGAGGGTGGCATCCGAACAGAAAATGTCCGAGGTACTGGGAGGTGGGCACACACTGTCACCAGCAAGGGAATCCGGATTCAGGAAGGACCAGATACAACTCCTTGCAGCAGTGCTGTCAATCCCTCTGATAATACTCGTAGGCTTCATAGAGGAATCCGAACAGATTCCCTCTGCAGTCTCTTGGGCCCTAACTCTCGGGGGCGTCTCCTTCGCAGGAAACCAATTGTTCAAGGAGGCAATAGCAGGACTGAAAAATCGTGTTATTGGATTTCAGGTTCTAACTTCCATGGCCGTGTTGGGTGCAATTGCTCTCGGAGAGCTGATGGAGGCTCTGATGGTCGTATCTCTAGTCGCCTTTGCCTCTCATCTCGAGAACAGGGCCCTGATTAGGGCGAGGCAATCAATGCAAGGAGGACTCGACAGGCTACCACGAAGAGCCAGGGTGGTAACCAATGAAAAAACAATGGAAATTGGGAGCCCAAGATCCCTCAACGTGATCAACACTCTCTCTTTGGATGCATCCTCTTCCAGCGATTGCGACAATGACCTAGTTCCTGTCGAGGCTGTCGAGGTAGGGGAAATGATCGAGGTAAGATCAGGAGAGACGGTACCTGTAGACGGGGTAATCGTAGAAGGTACGGGAGCAATAGACAGAGCACCTCTGACTGGAGAACCGATCCCCATCCCAGTAAAGGTTGGAGACGCGGTCGAGGCGGGTCTGGTTCTGGTCCGAGGACCTCTAGTAATCAGGACAGAGGCTACTGGCGATGGAACCAGGCTTTCCAGCTTGATCGATTTGGTTAGGCACTACAAGGATCAACCAACAAGGACTCAGAGTGTGATAGAGCGTTTCACTCTGGTTTGGACTCCTCTTGTGGTTTTTGCCTCCCCAGTAATTGGGTTCTTGTTCACAAACTCTACCGAACAAGCGATTTTGACAACTTTACTCCTATGGGTTGTCTCATGCCCTTGTTCCCTCCTTCTTGCTTCTCCCGTCCCACATGCAGCGGCACTTACTACTGCCTCTGGTTTCGGACTGATAGCTAGAGGTGGCGATGTTCTGGAATCAGCAGCAGAGGTAAAAATTGCATTATTGGACAAGACCGGGACTCTTACCAGTGGAAGGCCGACAATCTCCGGAATCCACGTCGCCAAGGGAGAGGATGAGTCCAGGGTACTCAGAATTGCAGCAGGTCTGGAGACTCGCTCCAACCACCCATATGCAAGGACGATTATCCAAGAGGCAGAAAACCGCTCCTTGGGTCCAATGAGAATCTCCCAGATCAAGGATGGGGAAGCAGGAGTTATGGGTGTCCACAGGGGAGATTCGGTGATGATAGGAAGGGCCGACTGGCTTCGCTCACAAGAGGTTTCCATTCCAAAAGAAATCGAACTATCACTGGAAGAATCCAGGGAAGCAGGAAAGGGCGCAAGCATCCTCTCATTAGGTGGGTCTGCAATTGCAGCCATATCATTTGCTCACGATGATGCCAGAGATGGGGTCTTAGAGACCGTCAACGAGCTAGCCTCTCACGGCGTCAAGGTGGAGATACTCAGTGGTGACGAGCAGGCAAGTGTCGAAGCCTTTGCTTCGGAGATTGGAATCGACCCCTCCCTATGCAAAGGAGGAGTTGATCCAGAGGGCAAGGCAGAATACGTTACCCGGGTCTCTTCTGAGAACCGTACAATGATGGCTGGAGACGGTTTCAATGATGCAGGCGCTCTAGCGGCAGCAGATATTGGGGTGGCTGTTGGAAGTGGGGACCAAGTCAACCTAGATGCTGCGGACGTCCTAATCCCAGGACAGGACCCTCGGGTTCTGGCTAGGATGATAGTTCTCGCAAAGAGGACTCGACGGATAGTGTATGCCAACATAGCCATCTCTGTAATAGTCACAATGATCCTGGTCACTGCAGTTTTGTCGGGCTTGAACATAAATTTGGCCGCGGGAATAGCCCTCCACGAGGCAAGTGCAATCATCATCATTTTGAACGGCATGTGGGTGTCCGGAACCGGGTCTCAGAGACTATCTTCTCTAGCCGACCTCGCCAGGGACATTTTCTCCGATCTAACAGAGATTTGGGCTATTTTGTCAGGCAAGGATGAGGAAGACACCTCAGCGACCGCTTGATTAAGTGGTATTATTTCCCGATAACATGGCACCTCCCGATGTCGAGTCAAGGGTAGCGCCCCCATTGGTCAACTGCGCCCAATGTGGAGGGATGCTCCCCCAAGGGCTAGGGGAAATCGAATGCGTCCTCTGCGGAGCCATGTGCCGAGTAACTCACCAACCAACTATCATCGCCCTCATGGGGGAGAAGGTACAGTGCCCGCATTGCATGACAGTAGTCGAAGCAGGAACGGACAAGAGGCCAGTGGATTTGTCCTGCGAGTCCTGTTCAGGAATTTTCACACTAACTAGGAAGATAGTCAAGGTAGAGGTTCAATGCCCATCATGCGAAGCAAATCTGAGAATCAGACCTAGGCCCGGGAAGAGGGAACTGACGTGTCCGGGATGCCAGAAACCCTTCTTCGTCACATTCTAGTCTCGAGAAGCGAATGACCGTTAGAAACAGGCATTTCTGACCATTTTCAACCCTCTTGTCTCAAATACCCCGAAAAGGGCCCCGAATCGGGGATGGGCACGTGAGTGAGAGCAAGCCGGCAGACTCGAACGACTCAGAGGGTTTGGACGAACTAGACGCTCTCAGAGCAGAGCATGCACTATCCTCTACAGCAATGGGGGCCGCAGCAAGGGCTCGTGAAAGGCTGGACGAGGAGTCAACACTCCGCTCTGGAATCCGGAGAGAGCGTAGAATGAGAATTTCTGAGATGACCGAGAGGGTATCAGGGATGCAAGGTGCAATGAGGAAGGCTAACGAGATACTATTCGAAGAGCAATTACAGCAGATAGAGGCTGACCTACGGGACGAGTTAGAGGATGAACTAGAGAGACTAGAGAAGGAGGCTTTGGAGAGAGAAGAGAGGCTCCTAAGGGAAGAAATGCTGCACCGTCTCCGTAGAGAAGAGAACCGCCTCCGCGATCAACTTGATCTAGAGAGGGATAGGAGGATTGAGGCTCACTCATCTAGAATTAGGAACAGGCTCAGGGACGAGATGGAAGTCGATTTCACCAGAAGGAAAGCATTCCTAGAGGAGAGGCTAGAGCTCGAGGCAAACCAGGGGATGGAGAGGATGGAGCGCAGGGTTGAGATGGATCTTCGCGAAGCGATGGAATCCGAGATTCATAGGAAGGCCGAGGCGTTTAGGCTAGAGCAGGAGATAAAAATGCGAGATAGCATTGCCAAGAAGAGGAGGAAGCATGAGGCAAAGATGGAGAAGCAGCTTGAGAGCGAGCGGGAGTCTCTCGAGAAGGAATTGAAATCCGATATCAGTGTCCGTACCAAGGCCCTTCAGGAAGAATCCGAGAGAGCTGCCATTGGCGATCTAGACCGCAGGTTTAGGGCAGAGAAGGATAGTATGGAGGCAGCACTAGGCCTAAGGAGACAAGAACTCGCTCTGGAGAGCGAAGTTGAGATGGAGCAGAGGGTTGCCGATTTCGTCAAGGAGAGGGAGTCAGAAATGATGTCCAATCTCGAGAAGCAGATGTCGAAGAGGGGGGACATGTCAAAGAAGGACATCAAGGAACTGCTCAAGACCCTAGAGTCGGAAATCCGACTGAAGATGGAAACAGCCCTACTTGATGCAAGACACAGAGTTATGGACCAAACTAGCTCTTAGATTGCCTACGATTCAGTGATCGCTCTAATTCGACCATCTGCTTCCCTTGCAAACTCCCAGTAAGACTGACTAGCAGGGTTTGACTTGCTTGGCTTCTGTGCAATCACTATCGGTGCCCCCTCCAAGGGGGCCTCTGCAATCGCTACCGATCTTGGAATCTGAGAGTCAAAGACTCTGTCCCCGAAGTGCTTTCTAGCATGCTCTGTAACTGTTTCACATAGCTTGCTCCTTGATTGGACCATAGTCATGAGTATTCCCAACAGCCCCAGTCCAGGGTTAACTGATTTCTGGACTTCTCTAATCGAGGAGATTAGCTGACCCATCCCTTCCAAGGCATAGAACTCGGCTTGGATGGGAATCAGTATCCAGTCTGCCGCGCATAGTGAATTTACAGTAAGCAGACCCAGTGATGCAGGAGTATCGATGATTATAACATCGAATTTTTCAACTGCCTCGGAAAGAGCGAGTTTCAGCCTGTTTTCCCTGCCAACCCTAGTTGCTAGATCAACCTCTATCCCAGACAGGTCCAAATCTGCGGGGAGAATCCACAAGTTTCGTACTCCAATGTTCTTGGGTGGTCCCCTGGCCTTGTCAGGGTTGTTCTTCTTCCAAGCTGCTTTCATCGATCTCGTTAGTAGATCGGGGCCAAGCAAGCAATCCTCGAGCTTCAGAGAGTTATCACCGACGCCTCTAGAGAACAATTCGTTCATTGTCGGCCCCACGCTTCTCTTGTCAACACCGAAGGTCGTTGCCACGTTCCCCTTTGGGTCCATATCCACGAGTAGGACCTTCCTGCTTTGGATCCCGTAACCATCGCTCCCCAAAGCCAGAGATGAGGCTAGGTTTACCGCAGTGGTTGTACGCGAACAACCACCCTTGTGATTCACACATGCAATCACCACCGCCACGTGTCTGACTGTGGCATTCGGTTAATTGGGATTCCCGATTACTGTATTACTGGGACGTTAACTTCACTGAGAATCTTATTCACGACTCTCCTCCCAGTGACTCCCCGAATCTTAGACTCGGGCTTGAGCACAATCCTGTGGCTGACAACATCTAGGGCTACTCCCTTCACATCATCAGGAATCACGTAGTCCCTCCCATCAATCGCTGCAGACGCTCTTGATGCCTTGAATAGACCCTGACTGGCCCTTGGTGACGCTCCAGCCTCTATCCTTGGATCCGCCCTCGTCTTCTGAACTACTTGTACGATGTATCCTAGGATGGCAGGATCGATGTGAACGGTTTCCAGAGCCTTCTGCATCGCCACAACCTTACGAGGTTCGACAATCTGTTCAACGTCGTAGTTATCCTTTCCTCGTAGCTTTCTCCTCTGCAGAATAGCCTTCTCCTCGTCCATGGATGGATATCCCATGCTCATCTTCATCAGGAACCTGTCCATCTGAGCCTCAGGAAGAGGGTAAGTACCCTCCTGTTCAATCGGGTTTTGTGTTGCCATTGTTACGAATGGAGCAGGTAGTTTGTGAGTAATGCCCTCAATTGTTACTTGCTTCTCTTCCATAGCCTCTAGTAAAGCAGCTTGTGTCTTTGGAGGAGCCCTGTTAATCTCATCCGCTAGAAGTATGTTGGTGAATAGGGGGCCAAACCGAGGTCTGAACTCCCCGGTCTTCTGGTCATACATGTAAGTCCCGATGATATCCGCAGGGAGAAGATCAGGAGTGAATTGTACCCTCTTGAATTTGCAACCGAGTGCCTCAGCGAAAGTATTCGACATCAGAGTCTTTGCCAGTCCTGGATTGTCTTCGATCAGGATGTTTCCGTTGGCTAGGATTCCAATTGCAACCTTTCGTATGTTTTCCGGCTTTCCGATGATGACCTTGGCAACCTCGCTCATTAGATTGTTAGCATGCCCAGAGACCGATCTAATGAGGTCCTTTGAGCTAGAACCACCACCCTGAGCAATCGTCACACTGAACCCTCTTGTCTCCTAGGCCGATTCCATGACTACTTGAGTGTTAGGTGACTTTGAACATCGCATGCTCTTTTCTTATCTGCCCCAGAAATGGTCGTCCTTCCTGTGAACGGCCAGCAACTCCTCATAGACATCCTTCTCCATGGAGGTCATCTCCATCTTCCTAAGTTTCCTAGCATGAGATTCAGGAATGTCAACTAGCAACACGTCGCCCTCGTCAATCTGCCTTCCCACTGTAACCCCATCAACCGATATCGCCACTTCCGCACCCTGCTTTGCTTCCTTCAGGCTCTCTTGCCCCGATCTGATGGATTTAATCCGTCCTACTTTGACTCCATCTTTGAGAAGGCCCTGTCCAATGTGAATCCTGCCTCCAAGAACCCTTACTCCAACAACTGCTGGCTTAGAGATTCTGAATGTATGATCAGGGAGGAGCATAATCCTGCCAGGATATACGACCAACTCTCTCCTCTCCTCTTCGAGTTCGGATTTCCTAGCTTCTACCCACTCTTCTCGCTCTTCCAGAATTCTGTAGATAATGTCCGACCCGATGTGCTTTACTCCCGCCTCTGAGGATGCTACTTCTTCCTCGGCCTCTTCAAGGATCTCCGTGCTGAATGCTAAAATCAATCGGTTTAGGGGGTCTGTAGATGCCTCAGCGCTACGAACATCCCTGCGGCTGACTTTACCAATCGATGCATCCCTAATTGGGACGCCTATCTCCCTGAGCTCCTTAGCCAGAGCCTCGAGGCCACCAACCGTGTCCGATTTGATGCAGACACCCTCCTCGTCGAGATCTATAGAGAGGTTGGCCTCCTCGTTTGCCGCCTCTAATGCAGCACGCCTCTCTTCGTCGGAGGAAACTACCCGAAGTGTAGTACCCACTAGCACGCCATCCAACGAGGGAGCGCTGATCTTGATTCCAGCAGCCGCGTAAGCCGTCTCAGCGTTATCCCACCTGTCACCGGCATCCCTCATTTCACTCATCCCTCTTGGGGAGAAGAGCCCCTTCACATGCGTGCTAATGCCTCCTCTGTCGCCAACTAGCACTATCTCATCCCCCTTGCGGATGGAACCCCTATGGAGGATTAGATCCAGGGTCTTTCCGAGCCCCCTCTCCTCCTTCATCTCCAATACGGTCGCTTCTCCGGAACCGTCCACATCTGTCAACTGGTCAGCTAGATATCGTTCTGCTAGGCCGATTACAACCGCCAGAAGATCCTGAATGCCCTCCCCTTCCCTAGCAGAAACTGGGACCATTGCAATCTCCTTGGTGAAGTCCTTGATCCTCTCATACCTCTCTAGGTTGAATCCCTCTTCGGCAAACTGCCCTACTAATTCCCAGTATTTCTGATCGAATAGGCCCTGCACCTCCTTTGTCTGATCCCTCATCGAGATGGCCATCGACCTGCCTTCTTTGCACTGCCACCCATGTAACCTGTCGACCTTATTCCCTGCGACGACGAAAGGGGTCTTCGATTGCTTAAGGATCCTCAGCGACTCTCTGGTTTGTGGCCTGCAACCCTCCATCACATCAACAATCAGAATCGCAATATCGGCTAGGGAGCCCCCTCGAGCACGAAGAGAGGAGAAAGAATGGTGTCCTGGCGTATCAATGAAGAGGAGTCCCGGTGAGTCGAATGTCTTCCCCCCTAATAGTGGCGCACACAGATCATTCAGAATTTCCGATGGTACTTCAGTGGCTCCGATATGCTGGGTGATTCCACCAGCCTCTCTGTCCATCACCGAGGAACGACCCTGCTCTCCTAGGGACCTAACGTGATCTAGCAAGGATGTCTTACCATGATCAACATGGCCTAGGACAGCAACGATGGGTTGTCTACGTTCTGACATTTCACCCACCTCATGCTCCTTCCCCTTCAGAATTGATTTACTCACTCGTAGATGTGCGTCTCTGCGTCACGGGTCCAGTCGACCAAACCATCAGGGAACCAAAGACCCAACTCGAAGGATGCCGTTTCCTCCCCGTCAGAGCCATGAATGACATTGTGGCCAATGTCCATTGCGAAGTCTCCCCTGATAGTCCCTGGGGACGCAGTGCGACCATCAGTAGGGCCGATTATGTTGCGTGCCACGCTGATAGCGTCGACACCAGTCCATGCCATCGCCACTACAGGGCCAGATGTGATGAACTGGATGAGGCCTGCGTAGAAGGGCCTCTCGTTGTGAACCTCGTAGTGCGCCTCTGCCAACTCCATAGGGGGGGTCAACTGTCTAAGTCCAACTAGCCGTAAACCCTTGGTTTCGAATCTGCCGATAATGTCGGCCACCAAGCCTCTCTGTACGCCGTCGGGCTTAATCATCACGAAGGTCGTTTGCATGTTTCCCATGTCTCGGCCGAAACACCCCCCCTATTTCAACGAAGTCACCGTAGCAAATCCTTGATGAGCCTAGTACCATTACGAAAGAACATGAAAAATATCGCTCCATTGCTATTGTCGGTATGTTTGCTACTTCCAGGCTGTTTGGATAGTGTAAGCGATACAGTCAACCCCGAGAGGGAACTATTTGATGACAATACATTCGTAAATGAAGATCAGCATATCAAGCTGACATGGTCTGTTGATTCTGTAGCGACTATTAGAATGGAGTTTGACAAGCAAGAAGGCCCAAATCTAGATTTCTACACCATGACCGAGATAAATTACGAGAAGTACGAGCAATGTGCCGAAGGGGAGGACGAGAGCTTCGTTTATTTCGCTGATCTGAGCGATCCAAACTCTGGCGGGACAAGCCTGCAAGCAAATGTCGATGCTGGAACATATGTGACGGTAATTGACAACACCGACTGTCCGGAGGCCCAACCTCCTAATCAGGGCGGGTTGTTCTCATCTGACGAAAACGACAGGGCAAGGGTAGACTACAGAATAACTGCTCAGTGACGTAGGCAGACTTATTTTTTCTCCCAGACATGGGGAAACATGGTGGTACAACTTCTCGAAGTGTTCTGCTGCTTACTGGATGTCTTCTTCGCCGGGGCCGCCGGTGCGGGCGCATTACCCGCATTCGGTGAATCGAAAGGCCCTGTCACCCTTTCAAACCAAAAGAGGAGCAATAAGTGCGAATTTGACAGTTGCCGATCCCTCACATTTAGGTCGACTGATTACTGTTGGAAGCATCAGGATGGGAAACCCCACAAGTCCGATGGCCCTGCTACAATTCCAACTAATGGGGAATCTTCCTGGTGGGAGTCGAAAGACGAGCAATCCTAGAGATTACTTGATGCCGCCCTTCTCATAGCGACGAGTCCACTTGAGTCTCCTCGCATTCCTCTTCAGCTTGAGCATGTTCTTGCGGGACTTGCTGTCCTTGAACCAGTAGACAGAACCGTCCCTCTTGACGAACATCATCCCAGTACCGGGCTCAATCTCCTCGTTTGTGAAACTGCAAATCCTCTGCTCTGGCATCATAATCACCTGGAGCCTATCCTTCTAGCTTCTCTACCAGTGTCTCTGAGCATTAGGATGTCCCCACCCTCGCCAGAAACGGGATCAGGTCCTCGTACAGGGCCTAGAACATTCCTCGTGATGATTCTTCCAACGTCTCTAGGGTTGTCAGAGTCTAGTACTCTTACCTTGACTTGCATTGCCTCTCCGGTCAGGCCTGTCCTTCCTACTATCTCAACGACTTCAGCGGGCCATGCTTCGGTTGCCATTACTCAAACCTCCAAATCATGACGAGAGGGTCTCGAAGTGCGACTTTACTTCGTTGAATCTATCCATCCCCTCTTTCTCGACCTGCATTACTGCGATTGCAGCCGTCCTGGTACCAGTGCTCATTCCAGCGGCTTCTGCGAGGTATGCTTGGTCCTCTACATAGATGAACGGAATTTCCTTCTCCTTGCAAATCATTGGGATGTGTGCAAGCAACTCCCCTGGATTCACATTTTCAGCCATGACGACCATCTGCGCAGTGCCTCTCTCTGCAGACTTGGTGACCTCATTGGCTCCCTTCTTTAGTCGGCCCTTGCCATCCTTGCCTAGGCTCTTGACCATCTCGTAAACTTGCTCTTGTACGTCTTGGGGTGTTTCGAAAACAATATGTACACTCATTGGATCATTCCTCGTGTTAGTAAGCCGCCGCACGGCATGACTGATATAAACGCAGCGTATTGCCCCCAGTCAGCCGTTATGTGCGACTTTCTCAATGAGGCTACTCAAACCCCTAGCCAATGCGGGCGCTGCGGACACGCTAGCCCTGGGATTTGGCAGAGAGTCGGTTGTGTATACCCCATCGACGTGGTTGGCGAGCCGGGACAGCGCCCCTCCAGTGAACAGTCCATGCGTACATGCTGCGTGAACCTCCGTAGCACCCTGCCTCCTGAGCGCGTCACTAGCCCTGCAAATCGTTCCTCCAGTGCTGATCATGTCATCGACAATCGTCACAACTTTTCCAGAGACATCTAGGTCCTTTGGAGTATGTTCAATCGTATGGGCATCAATCCTGGTCTTTTCGAGATACGAGAAATCGCACCCAATTAGGCCAGCCACCTCAGTCGCTCTGGAAATAGCGCCCTTGTCAGGACTTAGTATGAAGTCAGGAGATACACTATCCTGCAACTTCTGAGATATCTCGGGCATGGAGCTAACGAACTCAATCGGAACACCCATCCCCTCTAGGACCTCTGGGGCATGCAAGTCAAGTATTGCAATCCCATCACAAAAGCTCGAGACCACTTCTGTCACGGTTTTGGCCGAAACAGACTCGCCAACTGAGAACCTCTTGTCTTGCCTGGCATATCCATAATATGGAATCGCCAAGAAAACACCAGGGCCAACGTCTTCGGTACTACCCCCCCATTCGTCCTTCAAGCTAGAAAGATCCCCTCTTCTGACGTCTCTAATCGCCCCCAGCAGCAATATGGTCTGCATTATCCCTGAATCGGGAAATGTATTGGATACCAGAACTACTGATTCAGATCTGACAGACTCAATTGATTCTGGAGGTATCCTGACATAGGCTTCTCCATCGGGAAATCTCCTACTCTCAAGTGAGACGTACTCCATGTCAAGGAGTGGGGCTAGTTTCTCAGCAATCCCAGCGCCCGAGGCGCCGCTAAGAACAGGCATTTGAGCACAGGGACAGGCAGTCCCTTCATGATGCTTCTTATCACTCTGAAACTCAGAAAATATTGAATTTTGGTGGGCACGACAGGATTTGAACCTGTGACCTCCCGGTTATCAGCCGGGTGCTCCAGCCAAACTAAGCTACGCGCCCTTGAGCATCATCGGCACACGGGATTGTGATTTGAAGGCTACTAAAGGATTCACTCACTCTTCTTCGTAGTCTTCGTCGTTCAATTTAAGGAAACTGGGAAGAGTCACCAACCTAGAAAACGTGCACTTCAGGATGACTTCATCAAGCCTAGAGGTAGTCTTGGCCAATTGTCCACAGGGCACTGCAATAGTCTCAGGAAGGCCATGACGGGCTCTAACCATGAAATGTGGTTTAACCAGTAGACCCTTGTAGGTGCGCTTGATTTTGATTAGTTCAACAACGTTGCCAATGTCCATTCCGTCATTGTCCAGGACTGCTCGATCCAACAACTCGTCCGGAGCATAGAGGTCCTCTTGGATCCTGACAGTGTTCCTCCATCTTCTCTGCAACTCTCTCATTGATTTTGAAAGCTTGATTCCGCCGTCTGGCCTAATGCTGTGGACCAACTCTTTCGCCAGAGGTGCCAGATCAGCCGGTTTCCTCATGAACTCACTAGCCACATCGTCCTCGACTTTGATCCTCAGTGACCTTACGAACTCATCTCTGGGGTGGAATCTCTCTCCAACAACCACTCCTACGTGTTTTTCTCCCACGTAGACATCTCTGTGTATCATTTCTTGTATTTCGTAATCCTCTACCATTTCTCTCCCTCAGGGAGGAGTGCATCCCCCGTGCTTCTCCTGAGCCTCAGACTATGGAGTGGCACTTATATTATTCGTTAATCAAGACTGATAATTCAATTGGATTTTTTTAGTAATAATGAATTTTTCAATTGGAAAATTAATTTTAGTTTAATTTTTATTATGATTATCAGAAAATCAAGTTTTCACTTTCCGAGCATATTTCGTGAACTCAGGACATTCTCGGAGAATATTGATGAGCATCCCTCCGCTGCCATACACGTGGACGAGAAACTTGCTGCTCTTTCCGAAATTCGCTCTCGAACAGGACAAGCCCAGACAAACGGGCTAAAGGACTCAGTAATCTCCTATTTCCTGGAGACCGATCCATCCCTTAGTCGGGCTATTGAGGAGGCAACTGAAAACTTTCAGAGCCTAATCAACGATTTGGGAGATGATCTATTTTCTATGGAAGAGGGTGAGTTAGTCGAACATCTGCAATCTGATTATGTTAACTTCTATTCAGCTGCAACCGTGAATCCGTACGTAGCAATTGCTGCACGTGGACCTTGGATAGTCACCTCGCATGGGGCTGTAATTCACGACAATGGCGGATATGGGATGCTTGGGATGGGCCATGGTCCTGATGACGTGATCCATTCAATGAAGCAGAATTGGGTTATGGCCAATGTCATGACTCCTTCATTCAGCCAGAAGAGACTCTCTGAACGCCTAAGGAAGGAAGTTGGACATACTAGGGACAGTTGCCCATTCTCCAGGTTTGTATGTTTGAATAGCGGTTCTGAGTCTGTAACAATATCCATTCGTATCGCAGATGCAAATACACTAAGATTAACTGGAAAGGGCGGAAGACACGAAGGAAAACCAACCAAGATGCTGGCCCTAGTCGAGGCATTCCACGGAAGGACCCACAGACCTGCTCAGATTTCAGACTCGTGCAGTGAGAAGTATGAGAAGAACCTCGCCTCATTCCGTGAGAGGGATAACGTAATCTTCGTACCAAGTAATGACCTAGAATCACTTAGGTCGGCATTCAACCAAGCGGATGAAGAGGGCTTCTTCATCGAACTGATGGCTATGGAGCCAGTTATGGGGGAGGGGAATCCTGGGCTTTGTGTAACTAGGGAGTTCTATGATCTGGCCAGAACTCTTTGTTCTCAGCATGGAAGTATGCTGATAGTCGACTCAATTCAAGCTGGACTTAGGGGTCAAGGTTGCCTAAGTATCGTTGATTACGATGGATTTGAGGACTGTTTGGTTCCAGATATGGAAACTTGGTCGAAGGCCCTCAATGCCGGCCAATACCCACTCTCAGTGGTAGGACTCTCGGAGCGAGCAGCTGAATTGTACGTAGTTGGAATTTATGGGAATACTATGACTACCAATCCAAGGGCCCTGGAAACTGCCGTTTCGGTTCTAGACAAAGTAACTCCAGAGTTGCGGAAAAACATCAAGGAACGGGGAATCGAATTCGTCTCAAAATTGAGAGCACTGGCAGATGAGATTCCTGGCACGATTACCGAGGTCCAAGGCACTGGTCTTCTCCTTTGCGCAGAATTGGATCCAGAGAAACTACCAGTGGTCGGATTCGGATGTGTCGAAGAGTGGTGTAGGAACAATGGATTGGGCGTGATACACGGAGGGCAGAATGCTCTGAGGTTCACCCCTCACTTTGCAATTACTTCTGAGGAGATCGATATGATCGTGGATATTCTTAGGGAAGGACTTCTGAACTTCACTTCTAAGACTATAGAGGCTAACTAAACAGATGCGTTTCCATGCCCAAAAGTGTGCATGTTTCAGGCTCATCAGACGGACTCAGAGAAGCTCTTGAAGAAAGGCTAGAGAGGGCCGGAGCGGAACTGGTTGAAGATTCGGAGAGAGCAGAGGTAACTATTCAGATTGGGGCTCAAGGAAATAGCGACATCTCAATCGTACCCCCCAGTTCTAAATCTCCTGATTCAGGCATCGTAATCGAATTATCTGATGTCATTATTCCTAATGGGGGAAGAAGCTGGGAAAATGGGGTTATGACAGATTGGATCGAGAAAATAATTGGTGGAAAGAAACCAGATTCAGAAGCGCAAATTAGATTCTGGGTCAATGTAAGAGACGTAGTCGACGCAATCACTACAATTTGCCTGAATGAGAAAGAAAACATCCCCAATGGAAAATACAGGATGTGTGGCAGAAGAGGATGGCGGATGGAAGATGTCACCGACGAAATTAGGGTACTGTGGCAACGATATAACAACTCAATCAACCATTCTCATACAATTGAATCGCTGTCCGAAGTCCCTAGCCCGGTAAGGGGGCTGCACTCTAATGTCGGAGAAAGGCCCGATCTGAGCAAACTCCACGAAGTTCTGATTAGTTCGGGAGGGGATGGGTGGCACCCATTGGTGTCAATGCGCGTATCTTTGATGGAAATGATAGCCAGCTCGAAATAACTCAGCGTGAGTTCTTGTCATCCTGAACCTTCACCCTAACATCTTGAGCTAGACCTTTGCAAGTCTGCATTATCTTTCGAATTCTAGTGCCTGCGGCACTATTGCCTGAATCATGCTTCTCGGCATCTTCGAGAGCATCGGTCAAATCGTTTATCATATCCTGAACCATTTCTCTAACTGACATATTCTGGTATGATAAAAGGCAGATTAATAGCCGTTTCTCCCGAACTCTTCTCATTCATTTCCAAATAAATCGGAACCTAGCAGAGGGAGTATCAGGCTCGCCTCGCCCTCAACAACAACCTGATCCGCTTCAGGCCTAATTTTGCCCCAAGAAATCGCTTCCTTGAGTCTAGCACCAGATAGTGAACCATCGTATTCTGGAGCAGTAGTAATAGAAACGGCGGAATCCATCCCTGAATCCTCCCTGAATTGGTTCCACCAGATCACGTGATGCTTCGAGATGCCCCCTCCAACCATTAGGCCATGACTTTCATTCGCAGTCCAAATCAGGTCAGAAAGGATCTGCTCATCGGCTAGAACGTCAATCATAAAATCAGGGCTCCTTTGCCTATGCATGAATAATTGTGACCCTATTGAGCCATCTGTAATTCCAGGAATTACCATCGGGATTCTATTCTTCGCGACCCAGTGCAATAGTGAGTTTTCGTCTTCTATCCGATCTCCTATTGCCCAGCAAAGCTCCACTGACCCGAATCCTCTCCAGGGGTTGTCACCATCCTTTGACTTCCTCTCGTCTTCAATCTCGCTCAGCCAAGGGAGCAGAACCCTCTCCAGTATCTCTCCGTAGCATTCGTTGGGAATTACCACATTGCCCAGTCTGTTCAGCCCCTCTCTTCCCAAGGCAATGTCGTCCAGACTGAAATCTCCGTGGAAGTAGTCCCTGTATGTCCTTGCTATGTCGTGGTCAAGAGTTCCGCAGGTAGTGATTACAACATTGTACGATTTTCTCTTTAACGCCTCTACGAAGAAACCCCTAGTACCTGTAGCGCAGAGACAGGCAGGGAACGAAAGCCAATTGAGATTCCCGTCAACATCACTTTGCGAAATCGCTTTTCTCAGAATATCTCTGGCACGTGATAGCTTGGATGCTGTGAAACCACCAGCCCTGCCCATCTGGTCAATCAGGGTTCGAACGTCGGATATGCTTGAGAAGTCATAGTCCTCAACAGGAACGTCAAAGTCGTCTCGCGAGTATCCGCTCATGACAACCGCACCGAACACTTGACTTCAATTGGTTGCATTCTGGAGATTGAAGATTCTATCCCTGATGTTAGCCGCCCTCTCGAAGTCAAGCCTATCTGCCGCCTGTTTCATCTCCTTCTCCAGCCTAGAAATGAGAACAGAATTGTCCTCGCCTTCCTCTTCCGCAAATCCTTCAGGGTCTCCGACCCACTCTGGTTGGCTCACATTATCAAGAACGGAATCGGAAGAATTCCAAACTCCGGCACCCAAACCGAACCTCTTGGCGAGCCCTTCCAGACCCTTCTTGCCAGGGGGCTTGGCAACCATTCTCCGGCCCCCGCCGCTTCCGGTTCCAGCGACACCAGAAAGCAGATCTTCTATCTCGGAACCCATTTCAGGTAGAGCCTTCTGGATTGTCGTTGGTACGATCCCATTCTCTTCATTGTGCTTTCTCTGGAGTGATCTCCTTCTCACAGTCTGACTGATTGCTGCCTCCATAGAGGGAGAGACTGAGTCCGCATACAGGATTACTGAACCATCCTGATTCCTTGATGCTCTTCCTATTGTCTGAAGCAACGATCTTTCGTTTCTGAGGAATCCCTGCTTGTCAGCATCGAAGATTGCGACCAAGGAGACTTCCGGGATGTCCAGCCCCTCTCTCAGCAGATTGATCCCAACAATGACGTCAATTAGCCCCAGTCTTAGTGCCTTGATGATCTCCGTACGCTCTAGGGTGTCTATCTCACTGTGTAGGTAGTGTGCTTTGACTCCCATTCTTTCCAAGTACTCTGCGACTTCCTCTGCAAACTTGATCGTCATAACTGTGACAAGGACCCTCTGGTTCTTACTTACTCGATCACCGATCTCACTTAGAAGATCCTGGACCTGGCCTTCGGTGGACCTAACTTCTATCCCGGGGTCAAGGAGCCCAGTCGGACGAATTTCCATCTTTGCTATGCCATCTATCTCATCGAGCAACTCCTCCATACTGTTCTTAGATTTGGGTTTCCCAGTTTCGGACTTCTTAGCCCCGCCGCCTCCATCAACATGAATCAGACCAAGGGGGATCTCTTGGCCGGTAACCTCTGCGAGGTGCCTCAACTCCCTCTCACCGGGTGTCGCACTGACATACATCATCTGTGGAATCATGTTCTGAAACTCATCAACTCTAAGCGGCCGGTTGTCATATGCCGATGGCAGCCTGAATCCATGATCGACCAAGTTCTTCTTCCTGGAGAAGTCCCCCCCATACATCCCGCCAACCTGAGGCAGTGTGACGTGAGACTCATCCATGATGACTAGATATCTATCAGGACCTCCATGGAATTGCTCCCCGTTGCTTGCAAAGAAGTCGAGTAGACAGTAAGCCCTCTCGCCCCTGGTCCTCCCATCGAAGTGCATTGAATAGTTCTCCACTCCCTTGCATGACCCAACTTCATTCAGCATCTCCAGATCGAATCTAGTTCTCTGATCTAGTCTGTGTGCCTCCAAGCCACCGTCATTTGACTCGAACCAGTCCAATCTGGTCTCCAACTCGTGCTCAATGTCCTCGAGTGCTTGATTGAACCTCTCTTCACTCGTCATGTAGAACTCCCTAGGGTGAATCCAAGCCTCTTCGAAGTCATCGAGCGGTTCCCATGATACCGCCTCGCAGACTTGGATTCTCTCGATTCCTTCCCAACCGAACCTGACTCTAATCGGGTCATCTCTGCTCGGCATCCATACATCAAGAACCTCTCCTCTGAGTCTAACATCCCCTCTCGTAATCTCACCTGTTGTCCTTCTGTACTGCAAATCAACCAGTGCTCTGACTATCTCCTGTGGATCTGCTTTCTGGCCGACGTGCAGTCTGAGGTGATTCTGCTGGAAGACCTCG
Organism: Methanobacteriota archaeon; assembly: GCA_002683155.1. Taxonomy (GTDB): domain Archaea; phylum Thermoplasmatota; class Poseidoniia; order Poseidoniales; family Thalassarchaeaceae; genus UBA36. The sequence continues at coordinate 17,136 of NYST01000064.1, forward strand.
GGAGGGTTGAGCCCGTAGATCGTGGAAACGGTACCCACCGTAATTACATCAGGGCGGGAAACTAGAGAGGCCACGGTCGAGAACCTCTCCTGTTCGATTCGTTCGTTCATCTGCAGTTCCTTGTCTATGTATAGGTCTCGACCAGGGATGTAGGCCTCGGGCTGATAGTAGTCATAGTAGCTGACGAAGTACTCAACCGAGTTTTCTGGGAAAAGCCCTGACATCTCTTGCCAAATCTGTCTTGCTAGGGTCTTGTTGTGCGAAAGGATCAATGTCGGAAGCTGAAGTTCCTCGATGACCTTGGCCATTGCGAAGGTCTTCCCAGAACCAGTCACGCCAAGTAGAACGCATCTTTCCTGCCCTTCGTTCAATTGCCTGACTAACTGGTCAATAGCCTGCTGCTGGTCACCAGCGGTCTCATAATCTGCCTGAAGTCTGAACATCCCAACGCCTCAATCAAGCAACCCGTCACTGAAGTAGTCTACGTATGTCATACTAGCTAGCAGAATCCATCCTGTCAGCATGGACGAGCGGAACAGAATCTTCTGATAACGCTCCATTCCTTCATCAGATTCCGATGCAGATTCGGCAGATTTCGTCATCACGAATATGTTTACCAGGGCCATGACAATTACTGACACGATCCAGAGAGAGTGTCGAAACCTTCTGGCTTCAGTGAACTCATGCATCCCAGTGAGGAGAAAGCACACCATCCAGCCCAGGGTCAAAGCAACGCTAAGGTTCCTAGTTGCTACATCCCCATAGCTGGCCGGGAAAGAACGAATCCCCTGTTCCCTATCCACATCCTTGTCCATTAGTGCGTAGTTGATGTCGAAAGCAGATATCCAGAGGGCCACTCCCAGTGAAATGAAGAAGACCTCTGGGAACCACAGGAACTCCGTCCCACCATCGAGCATTCCCGTGATGGACGCCCAACCATGAGTATCTGCTGCTATAGCGACCCAAGCACCTGCTGGAGCGAGGGCCAAGCAGAAACCAATCCAGAAGTGACAAATCCAAGAGAACCTCTTCGTATAGGGGTAGATGACGAATGCGATAACTGGAAGCCAGGCCATCTTTAGAGCGACTTCGTTCAACATCCATGCAGCGAACAAGAGCATCCCTAGAAATGCAGCTGCGAGCATCCAAGCAGTCTGCATCGACATCGTACCTGATGGCAGATGCCTGGAGGAAGTTCTAGGATTGGAAGAGTCTATTTCTCTATCAATAATCCTGTTCAAAGCCATTGCCAAGCCTCTGGCTCCAACCGCTGCGATGACTATCCAAACGATGTCCATTCTCTCGCTTCCGAACTGCTTGTCAGCTAGTACGAAGCCGAGCAGAACAAAGGGCAGGGAGAACAGGGTGTGTTCCACCTTGACGAACTCAAGCATCTCCTTCATGCCCATTTTACAACCTCTTTGAGAGCCACGAATCTATCTTCTGAACGAGCTCGGAGTCGTGGAGAGTAACTGCAGGCCATCTTCGAACTGGCAAAGGCCCCCCTACCGAAGGGATTGGGGCAGTTGCATCCCATGCAACCCTAGAACTGGAGTCATCGAAGTGCAGGTCCCTTCCCACATCGAATCTACAGAATAGTTGCCATAGCAGCCTCCTCCTCCAATCCTCACTCTCCAAGTCAGCATCTGAGTCTGTGATGAACAGCCACCTCAATCCCTTTGATGCCTCCAAACCCCAAATAGAATCCCTGATTGCAGCAATCTTCTCCCTCTGAAGCTTGGCCAAATGCTCGTCCGCATCCTCCATGCTCTCCTCCGGCTTGGGACCTCCTTCGATATCAGTAGTGATCACCATCATGGAAGGGCGTAGCATTCTTGCCTGAACAACACCCTCAATCGCAGATGCTGAAATGACTAGGGAATCGCTCACCGGAGCTGCCTCGACATTCTCTATTGGGTCTCCATCAGCAGGTGATGTCGCGTCTATGATCAACTTGTCATGGATGTTCTCCCACGGGGAAGTGTGTGCCAATGAGTCAGCAACCATACCCTTCAGAGTCACCATGTCACCAGGGATGCTTACCTTCATCTCTAGAGCATCAAGCAGGGAGTCGAGATCCTTCACGACATGATTCTCATCCACAACGACCACCACCTTGAGGAACATCATCTGACCAGCACCTAGTAGGCCCAGAGCAGTCTTCCTAGCCTGACGAGGGAATCTCTGCTTCGAGGAAACGATTGCTAGATTGTGAAAACCGGTCTCCAAGGGTAGGAAGGTGTCAATCACGTCCCGGTGTTGGAACTTCAGGACGGGTAGCAGAGCATCTCCAATAGCCTCCCCTAGGTAACCGTCCTCCATTGGGGGGACTCCTACTATTGTCATCGGAACCGTAGGGTCCTTCTTGTGTGTGATTGCGGTTACATGCATCACTGGATACTCGTCTTCAAGCGAGTAGTGTCCGAAATGGTCTCCGAACGGGCCCTCTGTCCTAACCTCGCCTGGGATGGTGTATCCCTCGATAACGAAGTCACAATCCGCAGGAATCCAGAGATCGTTGGTAAGGCATTTTGTAATCCTCAACCTCTTCCCGCTCAGGAGACCTGCAAATTCATACTCCGTCAAATTATCAGGTAGTGGGGAGATAGAGCTGAAGATTACCTGGGGTGGCCCTCCTAGGCAGATTGCCACTGGCATCCTTCCTTCCGAGGAATCCGCATGATCCGCACCGTGTTTGTGCTTCTGCCAATGAAGCCCGACTTCTTTTGGNCCGAAGACCTGACTCCGNTACATCCCCATNTTGTGCACTCCTGACTTCGGGTCCGCGGTTACAACCAGNGGGAGGGTCATGAACGGCCCCCCGTCATCNGGNCAAGTAACGGGNATAGGCAGTTTGGTNACATCTGGGTCATCTATCCTTANTTGCTGNCACTTTCCTCTCGAGACTCTTTTAGGTGCCATTGAGATTCCTTGCCTGAGTAGTTTGATTCCAGTCCATGGCCTTCTCAGGATGCCGCCAATGTCAGGTTTCATCAAACCGACCATCATTTCTCCAATCTCGCTAGGCTCATCCACTCCCAAAGCTAGGTTTGTCCTATCCCTGGTGCCAAAGAGATTCATTGCAAGCGGGAATCTACTGATGCTTCCATCCTCCAATCTCGGTTGATCGAAGACTACCGCTGGACCACCTCTCTTGACCAAACGGTCTGCTATACAACCGGCTTCGAACCTGACGTCAACGGGGTGGCCTACCCTTAGCAGCTCACCCCTAATCTCCAGGGCTCTGATGAACTCCTCGAGACTACTCCATCCCATGGTGATTCGTGATGCTCCTGACATGAGAAGGTTCGCCTTCAGGGTCATCTGCAAACCGACGGATTCTTTGAGGGGTGCTCTACCGATAATCCGTGGAAGACGCAGGAACCATATGCGACGTTCTCGTTGTGGGAGCCGGTCCGGGTGGGGGAAACGCTGCTTTACAGTGCGCTCGGCAGGGACTCTCGACTATCCTTATCGAGGATCATCCAGAGATTGGTACTCCTGTCCACTGTGGCGAATGCATCTCCGAGATTGCCTGCCAGAACCTCAATCTGGATCTCCCCGAGGAAGTGATTAGCAAGAGAGTCAAGGGAATCAGAGTAATCTTCCCCGATGGAACCGAGAAGTGCCTTACTGAGGAGGGGTATGTCTTGGAAAAGCACCTGTTCGAGAGATGGATAGCCGAGGAGGCCGTCGCCGCTGGTGCAAGCCTACATCTCCGTCACAAGATGCTATCAATGGAGAGGGTGGAGGGAGACTCCTTCGGAGGATGGGTATGCGATGGCAAGGGAGATCAGTTCCCTATCAGAGCCAAGATCGTAATCGATGCTTCAGGAGTGGCTGCCGTCTGCTCTCGTTTGGTGAAGCCCGATGGTGAAGCCCCATTGAACACTAAGGGGCAGGTAGTCGCAGGGATGCAGTACGAGTTGCTTGAGGTCCCCACTGATGGCTACCTTGACTTCTACATCTGGCCAAAATATGCTGAGAAAGGGTACCTGTGGATGATTCCCAAGTGCGAAGGACGCGCAAACGTGGGCCTAGTTACCGAGGACAAGCCTAGGACCAAGAAGGCTCTGGACGAGTTCATCGCTGACACTCACTTCTCAGACTTGGAACAAGCCCTGCCTCCTTGGAAGGAGAAGGGCAGCCCGGCCTTCGGGGGGACCATCCCCATCTCAGGTCCATTCGACAGAACCCATCACGATGGGCTAATGCTCGTCGGTGACGCTGCTGGCTTCACTTCCCCACTATTCGAGGGAGGGTCTCACCTCGCTCTGAAATCAGCGGTTTTCGCTGCCCAGACTGCTGCTAAGGCAATCTCTGAAGGAGACCTCAGTTCGGAGAGGCTGTCAGAGTACACCAGGCTGTGGAAGGCAGAGTTCCCGCCCTACGACAAAATTCTGAGGGGGAAGACCGCCCTCTTCGAGCTCTCCGACGATGAGATGTCAGTTATGGCTACATGCTTCCCAGATGAGATGTCAGACATGGGGGCAACGGGGAAGGCAATGGTGGGGTTCAGGCTATTGCTCAGAAGGCCCGGGCTATACTTCAAGAGAATCGTCCCAGCGATGCTGGCCTTTGGATATAGCAGGGCGAAGTATTACGGATGGTGAACAATGCTCACCTTCCTTGGATACACTCTAATCTTCCTAGCCCTGCTCGTTAGCGCATATCTCGTCATTCGTCCCGAGGCTAGCTCAGATCCACTGGTACGGACAACTTCAATGGCGGCACAGTCAGCTCCATTCCTGCTACTAGCTGCATCCTTCCTGATCGAGGCGACGACACTGGACCTTGTCTCTAGATATGTGGGCGAAGGGCTCCCACTCTTCTATCGAATTTCTGCCGTATGGGGAAGCAGGTCCGGCCCTCTCCTGATGTGGGCCTCAATCATGAGCGTGATCACATGGGTAATGTCCCGAGACTCGGCAATGGATAAGACAACTATCCGAGTCATGCACTCGTGGACGTCCTCTCTCCTCCTGGTCTCTGCTGCCCTACGCCCATTCGCCCCCGCCGCTCCTGGATCCGCGGGAGAGATTAGCCCATTGCTTCAGACAGACCTGATGGTCATTCACCCTCCAGTAGTTTTCGTATACTATTCTCTGTGCATGGCAACTGCTAGCATAGCACTGTCTGGTCTGATTATGGCTCGCCCATCCAAAGAGACGCACTCCTCTATGATAAGATGGGCCAGATACTCATTCCTTGCAGGAACCATTGGTATTGGGCTCGGTGGTCTTTGGGCCTACACCGTTCTTGACTGGGGAGGGTACTGGGCATGGGACCCAGTCGAGACAGGCTCTCTGCTACCTTGGCTCGCTCTCCTAGCCATTCTGCACGCCAGAGCTAAGCCAAAGGCAACTAACCCCTATGCATTCACGCCTGCGCTGGGTATGATTTGCGGGGCTCTCGTCATGCATGCAACCCTGGTTACCCGCGCCAATGGGGTCTGGGCCTCAGTACATGCATTCGTTGGCGATGGTGAGAATTCGCTCCCTAGAGACCCATATGTCCGCGTCATCGAGATCATCGATTTCTCCGCCATTGGATTCGAGATCATGATCTATCTTCTCTCCGTCATAGGTCTTCTATGCCTATCCGTCGCTCACGTCCTGAGGGAGCAAATGTCCCATATCAAGTCAAAGGGGTCGCAAACGTTGTTTGAGTCGAATAGAACTCTGTCCATAGCTCTGCTAGTTTACTTCGCAGCAGTGGGCCTTTGGATCGGCTCATCGGCCGTGCTCTTCTCAGGACTTGCAATAATGTCCCTACTGGTCTTTGGAGACCGAGAAGAGCCTCCGGTGCATTGGATATCAATGGGAGTCCTGCTGATGCTCTTCTCTGGATGGGGCTGGGTCTCCGAATGGTACCAGTCTCTGGCTGGAATAGCGCCATTCCTGTTAGTTTGGGTCCTCCCAGAGGAAGAGAATGATGATTTTTCTTGGATAATCGGTGCAATTACTGATGCCAAAAAGAGAACTATTTCCTCTCGTTCTTTCCCATGGTACCTATCCATGGCTTTCCTAATGCTGACATGGATCCTATTGACGGTAGAGATTGAGGGAACCAATATCGCTGCGCACGAGTACTACGGTGCTCCTCTAATTTCATTGCTTTCAGTCGGCTTGGCACTTTATGCATGGGGGGAGAAGATCAGCGGAAAGGCTGGAATCGTTTTACTTGCCATCACAGCCATGATTTCGGTACTTCTCGCTGCAAGCTCCGGTAACTTCGAACTCCCAGGAAACCCTGGACAGCCGATTACCGACAGTGTTTCCAGAGGTGCATTGTCCTTGTTCGTCCTAACTTGGATAGTCTTCGCGATTCCACCAACATTTGTCAAACTCTGGGGCAAATCTAGAGAGATTCTTCCAGAACTACTCAGGAATGGCCTCTTCTCCCAGCCATCAAAGGCCAGATTGCTTGGAACTCATGTCGCTCATGCTGGTATACTCTTGCTCCTAGTGGGACATGTTCTTACTACCACTCTAGTGGATCGCACAGATCCTTCTCATTTCATTACCCTTGAGAAGGATGTTCCCACCGAGCATCAGGGAATGGAGCTATTGTTCACTGGAGTGGAAATTTTCTCAGCCGATGAAGATGGGTACGAGTACGAAATTGGCGACGGATATGTTGGAGCAGTAATCGAAGTCAGGGATGAGAACGAACTTCTTGGTACGATTAGGCCCGGTATGCTAAGGTTCGACTCACCCTCGGGATCTGTTTCAGCCAGGTCAGAAGTTGACCGACTGTCCGGGATGACTGGGGACACCATTGTAATCCTGGATCTTCTTCAGTCCAATGAACTCCTTTCATCAATGATACTGGGCCAGACCGATAAGGTCGAAGAGGTCAGGGTGACAATTCACCACCTACCGGGAAGCCACCTTGTATGGTTAGGATGGGCCCTGATAATCTTGGGCAGCGCACTCTCTTCTTTCACAAGGCCCAGCATAGGGGTGCAACATAACCCACCGTTTGAATGAAAAAGGGGGAGCCGGTCGCGAGGCCCCTGAGGTGCTATGATGGATAATGGCTCAATCGTTCATATCGACTATGATCTGTACAATGCTAGCAATGACAAGCTGATCGAGACAACTAGGGAAGACGTTGCAAAGGAGCATGATTCCCATGACGAGAATAGAGAGTACTCGCCGATGATAACCACTGTTGGGGACGGGCGACTAATTCCCGGTTTCGAGGCACATCTATCCGAGGCAGAGGCCGGCAAGGAGTATGAGTTTGACATAGAGCCTGAGGAGGCTTATGGGGAAAGAGATCAGAACAAGATCGAGACAATCTCGCAGAACGTGCTCCTTCGTAGCGTCAGAGATCCAAACACACTTGGGATTGGCGCTCCAGTTGAGATTGGCGGCCGGAACGGAATTCTCCAGTTCATGAGTGCTGGAAGAGCAAGAATAGACTACAACCACCCGCTTGCAGGGGTCACTCTGAGGTACAGCTACCAGATCGTCAAGGTTGTTGAGGACAGGGAAGAAAAGGTCCAGACACTGATGAAGATGAATACTGGCAGAGAAGACTTCGAGATCGAATTTGATGGCGACGACCTAACCATGACTCTTCCGGAGGAGATGGCATATGATCAGAACTGGGCCTTCACCAAGTTCTCGTTGGTCACAACCCTGAGGGAGAATGTCGGAGTGGCCAAGGTAATCTTCCGAGAGGTACACGAACCCAGGAAGATCGATGAAGAAGAGTGACTAGATAATCCACGGAATAATTACCGGGATCAATAGCACTAGAAGAATGAAGATACTGCTTAGGCTGCTGATCCTATTGGACAGCATCTCTATCCGCATTGGATGGGAATTTTTCCTCACCTTCCTCAGGAAGGAGTGGATTCCATCCCTAACTAGGTGACCGCCATCGAAGGGGATCATTGGAATCAGATTCGCGAAACCCAGTAGGAAGTTGATCCAGACTAGCCAGAAAAGAAAGTCAAACATCATCAAAACACCATCTGTCCCCAGAACGGATGCAATCGCCCCATCTCCTGCGATCAACATCCTCCTCTCCTCTGGGATCATTGTCTGCCCATCGTTTGCAATTGGAACATTCAGCATCAATAGGGGTCTGATGGCAGTGCTTAACACGGTCCCGAAGGCAGAATACTCTCCATCGACAATGTTGGCATAACCATCCACGCCTCCAGTCGAGGAAACTAGATTGGAGACTCCCAAGAACGAATCTCCGGGATTCACTCCCCAGAAATCGAGCAAAGTTGAGGTTTCTTCGATACAAACCTCGTCTCCTTTGCACTCATCGATGTAGTATTGGTATCGATCCCCCATGGTGACCACTATCTCCCTTCCAGACCATGACTGACTATCTCCAGACCACGATAGGACCATCAGTATCGCTTCATCACCAGCAGCAATACCATCCATTTCACTAGAGAAGTCCGATAGCCCCGAAATTTTGTTTCCATCAATGTGGGTTATTGTCTCGTATGGCAGTAATCCCGCTTCTTCTGCACCCCCTCCAACAACTATCCCTCTAGCGTGGACACCTTCGTTTTCAGCAGCCATCCCACTGGCTACAGATGATAGGAGGATTAGGACAACGTAAGTTGCGAATATATTGATGGAAGGCCCAGCCGCAAAAAGCCGCAACCTCTCCCTTCGAGGTGCCCTGGACATCTCTGACTCTTCAGGCTCTGCAAATGCTCCTATTGGCAAAGGGCCTAGTTGGAGAACTCCAAAGCTCCGTAGTCTCATCCCATGTACTCTTGCCTGAATCCCGTGGCTATATTCGTGAATTACAATTGCCACAATTAGTGCCAAGGCCGGCCACCAGAATGGCACGAAACTCGTTACGCCCGGAATCAGTAGCAGATCACTCGCTGGCAGAGGGTCATCGGGAGGGCTTATTGCTACTGAGATCGCACTCAGGAACAGTAGTAGAACTACCATGAACATCACAAAGAAGCATAGCCAAATAGAGAACTCCCCGAACACTCGCCAGAATCTCTTGGGCTTGGAAACGAAGTCTAACAACCTCATCCCCCTTCTCGTTCTGATCATCAGAATCACCCCAAGAGCCCTGGTTGCATCGAACCTGTCCAGAATCCCTTCCGACTCAGCGTAAACCAATCCAGCATACCATATTCCTAGCATCACTACCAACCAAATGGGTGCTCCAAGGGAATGAGCAAGGAATAGTAGCAGAAGCGGTACGAGCACTCCCCTGCTCCCTGCTTCCTCTGCCATAACAAGGCACGTCCACCCTTCTTTCTTCAACCTGCTCTCAAACGTAATACAGAATACTGCCAACCTCTTCCGAGGCTCATGTCTCTTGGTGCGAATAACTCCTCAAGGAGTGCCAATAGGAGAATTGACTCACTCTCTAGAGAGAGAGAAAGCATCATCAGGATACTCAACCAAGCGGATCTGGGAAGGATTGAGCAAGACATTGGGTTGCTGAAGAAAAAACTAGACTCAATCGACGAACTCCTTTCCGGGCGTTCTAACTAGCCTAATGCTGACTCTTTCGCATTTCCAACCCCAGATTCAGATACAATGCCACTTGCCCCATTTGACTTGCAAACCAATGCCAAGAACCGATGAACAGGCATCCCAGCGTTCCAGTCCAGATGCGGAGTCCCCCTACTCGTGAGTGGGAGCGGGGGGATGCTTCTCGAAAGGTGCCTTAATTTTCCAGTCAGACCCTCAACCTCGACTCTCATAATTCTCCAACTGTCGCCCCTAACTCCCTTTAGCCTGAATGCGTATAGGGGCAGAAGACCACATTTCTCCCCAGTTTCTTTCAATGCCTTGTACTGATCCATCGTCCTACCGGAAAGGTAAATCCTGTCGCTCTTCGAGGTCTTGACTTCAATGGGGAAGCATATATCCCCTCTAAGGGCGAGTAGATCGCCCGTACCTTCGGAACCGCTACCTGGTGCCCTTACAACTAAGAAAGGCCTCTGAACAACTTTCATCGCTCTAGCTCTTTCTACCTCACTGCATGACCTAGTTACTGCACGAACGCCCTTCAATTCACCAGCTAGAACCGAGCGCAGTTCTCGCTCATAGCTGGTTCCCATGGCTCTATCCAATTCTCAGGGTTATTGAGGACACCGGTCCCAATCACTGAAACTTTCCCTTTCTGTAGTCCCTAGTTCTGTCTACGCCAGGGAACTGATCCTCACTTTCCCTGTAAATAGTCTTCATGTTGTTTAGGAAGTTGTCTTCGTTAGTAACGATCAGAACCATATCCACTCCGGGATCTTCTTCCCCATCCATCCAGGGGAGGATAATTTCCATGGTCATCCTTGCACCTTCTCGATGTGGATATGCGAAAACGTCCATCCCGAGAGGTGGCAATACCAGGGTCTTCCTAGGTTTGAGTCCCTCTACTGCTTCGAAAAGCGCATCATACGAGTTCCTCATCAGTTCCCTCCTGAAATTATCTTGAGTCGGCCTCCTGCAATCAGGCCCAACTACATGCACGAGATTAGTTGCTGGGAGGTCAAAGGCAGGTGTAGTCACTGCTTCCCCCACTCCGCAAGGTTGTTGATTCGACTTCCTCCTTTCCTTGGCAATGTTAGCACAAGCCTCCCTCAATCCTTCTCCAGCAGCTTCCTGCATCCTTTCATCGAGACCTTCTCTTCCAGCAAGCCTGCTGTTAGCAGGAATAACCATCACATCCCCTTCTACACCAACAATATCTCCATAGAGAACACGAACTTGCCCGTGCCTGCATTCTCTGACGATAACTACGTCGGCCATAAGGGTGCGAAGAGAGGCCATCTGATATGTATCCATCGTAGACAAAATCTTAGAAACTTGGGAACATTAATCGTCACCAACCCCCTCCCGAGGCCATGTCAACCGGATATGTCTTGCTTGATGTTGAGCCAGGGACTGAATATTCGGTTTTTGAGAAGGCATCTTCTCTATCATTTGTTTCGGATGCACAAGTCCTGTTTGGCGATCATGACATGATTCTCAAAATTAAGGCTGAGAGTATGGGGGAAATTGCAAAACTAGTAGTCGATTCAGTACGTTCAATACCGGGAGTAACCAACACAAAGACCCTGGCTTGCGCCGAATTATAGAATTCGGAATAGCATTTTTTTAGCCAGCATTGCCCCAGTATGCCGAAATTTCGGCTCAACTTTATTATCTATGCAGTACCTCATGCAACCGGAGGAATCCAATAATGGCAGACAAGAAATATTTCGTGTTGATGCAGAACGGCAAGGACACTGCTCAAGTGTTCCACAGCAAGCAGCCCAGAGGAGCGGCATTGAAGGCGGCTTCAAGAGGTGTCACAGACATCCACCTCAGGGAAAGAGGGACAAACAGGGTACATGTGTTCTCTGGTTCAAAGAGCAAGGTCCCAAAGGGAGCAAATGCGCCCGACTGGCTACCTGACATGATCAACAAGGCTAACGTGAAGAAACTACGAATTGACCGAATCTGAGAATAGTCGGTAGCCCGACACCAGAAAGGTCTTCGTTGCAATGTAGCGGGAGCCATAGAACAAATCGAAAGCAAGAATCTACTTTGGTTGGAATCTCTTCCTGGCCCTCTCAGTCCTCTGAGAATCCATCTTCTTGGCTTCCTCTAGCCGACTCCGCTCGTTCTCCAGGGCTGTCTTGGCCATCTCTGTATTCCCAGGATCACTGTTTGTTGGAAAGTCTTCAGTAAAGTAACTGAACAAACCAGATGTGAAACTGGAAACCGCTTTGACTGGATTAACCAAGGGATCGAAGTACTCGGTGACGACTCTTTCCTTCAGAGGAATAATTGCATTGTCGGTGATTTGTATCCCGGCCGGGCATACTTCGGTGCAACACCTAGTGATGTTGCAGTAGCTAATCCCAAAGTCATCCTTAATCTGAGGTATTCTACTCAGGGTATCCAGGGGGTGCATCTCCAAGCTGGCTAGCCTAACGAAGAACCTCGGTCCTGCGAACTCGTCAAACTTCTCATGCTCCCTCATCACGTGGCAAGTGTTTACGCATAGCATGCACTCAATGCATGACCTGAACTCTTGAATCCTGTCAGCCTCATGCTGATTGAAGACCCAATCTGGCTCCTCTGGCCCTTGGATAGGTGAAATCCTCTTGTCAGTCTCATACGCCCATGAGACGTCTGTTACCAAGTCTCGCAAGAGTGGGAAGGCTTGCATCGGCCTAACATCAATGGGGTCTTCTAAACCACCCATTTCCTCCTTTATGTCATCCATCCTCGTCATGCACATTAGTCTAGGCTTTCCATTAACCTCAGCACTGCAGGAACCGCATTTTCCTGCTTTGCAGTTCCAACGACAAGCCAGATCGGGAGCTTCTTCCGACTGAATCCTGTGGATTACGTCTAGGACCACCATTCCCTCATCCAGATCTACTGTGTAGTCTTTCATTTCCCCAATTGGAGAGCCCGCTTCATCCGGAGACCCTCTGAATACACTGAAAGTTACCTTTTCCATTTCACTCCTCCTCCAAGTCATCAGAATCCAGAAGCTTCTTCAATTCCTTAGGTATTGATGGGTAAGTTGTGTGATCTAGTTCCATTTCACCACCATCTCCCATCTTGATCCTGATATTGATCTTGCCCCAGAAGTTCTTGTCCGGAACAGGGAAGTCCTCACGAGTATGGCCTCCTCTACTTTCTTCTCTCTTTAGAGCAGCCAAAGCGCACATCCGACTAACTTCAATCATTGCATCGAGTTCTAGTGCTTGGTGCCATCCTGGATTGTAGACCCTGCCTCCAGGTGCGGAAGTGTTCTTTGCACGCTCCTCTAGGCTATCCAGATCCTCTAGCGACTCCTCTAGAAGCACCCCATTTCTGATTATTCCCACTTTATTCTGCATCATGCTCCTTAGGTCTTCGACTACTTTGGCCGGGTTCTCCCCCTCTCTACTCAATGGGGCCAGAGTATCTTCTATTACTCTCTCAATCTCTTCTAGATCTATTTCTCCAAACTCTTCGATCTCACTAGCAGACTTGGCAGCACTCTCTCCGGCAATCTTCCCGAAAGTGATGAGATCTGATAGAGAATTTCCACCCAGTCTATTTGCTCCATGGAGCCCTGTTGCTGCTTCTCCAGCCGCAAAGAGCCCTCGAACTGACGATTCCTGGGTGAACGGATCAACCTTCACGCCCCCCATTACATAATGTGCAGTTGGACCAACTTCCATGGGCTGCTTCGTGATGTCTACCGCTGCCAACTCCATGAATTGATGATACATACCTGGCAACTTCTTCTTGATTTCCTCACTCTTCCTCCATGAGATGTCGAGATACGCCCCACCATGCTCTGATGCACGACCCGCTGCCTTCTCGCTGTTTATCGCCTTAGCAACAACGTCCCTCGTTAGTAGCTCAGGAGGCCTTCTCTTGGTCGCAAGCTTTCCTGAGACCACTTCGTTAACCCATTCTAAAGCCTCTTCCTCAGTATCCGCGAATTCCTCTTTGTACATCTCAGGAACATAGTCGAACATGAACCTCTCACCCTCAGAGTTTCTCAGCATCCCCCCTTCTCCCCTTACGCCTTCGGTGACCAGAATTCCCTTGACAGAAGGGGGCCAGATCATCCCCGTGGGGTGGAATTGTACGAACTCCATATCTCCCATTTCTGCACCTGTCCAGTAGGCTAGAGCATGCCCTTCTCCAGTATACTCCCAAGAACCCGAACAAACTTCCCAACAACGAGTTATCCCGCCAGTTGCAAGGACAATTGACTTGGCCCTGAAAAGATGAAGAGAACCATCTGACCGATTGTATGCAAAGCAGCCAGAGGCTCTACCATCGCTCTTGAAAATGTGACGAACAGTGTATTCCATGAAGACCTCCATCCCAGTGTGGATCCCTTTCTGCTGCAAGGTTCGAATCAACTCGAGACCAGTGGCGTCTCCGATATGCGCTAGCCTTGGGTAGGTGTGGCCGCCAAAATTCCTCTGACTAGTTTGCCCCTTGGGCGTTCTATCGAATACCGCTCCCCATTGTTCCAGTTCGCGTATTCTATCCGGCGACTGTTGAGCGTGAATCTGTGCCATCCTCCAGTCTGAAAGGTATTTTCCGCCCTTCATCGTGTCCCTGAAGTGAGTCTCCCATGAGTCACGATGATCCTTGTTAGCAAGTGCTGCTGCTGCTCCGCCCTCGGCCATTACGGTGTGTGCCTTCCCAAGCATCGATTTGGTAATCATCCCAACCTTCGCCCCCGAAGAACTGGCCTCAATAGCAGCCCTCAGTCCAGCACCGCCAGCACCGATGACTATCACATCGAACTCCCATTCAGAATACTCCTCCACAATATCACCTAAATCCTAAAGCTTGGATCGCTAAGTACTCCTTCTGCAACCGCCCAAACGAAAATGTCACCCAGGAAAACCATTCCTAGGCTAGTCCAGAACCAGAATCCATGATGGACATTGGCCCTTGAGACAAATCGGAACACCCCTCCCTGAATCTTTTCCAAACCAATGCTCCATCTCTTGTTGCCACCTCCAACAAGGTGCCTGAATGCATGGCATGATGTCACATACATTGTCAATAGGAAAGATTCAGCAGCTAGGACCAGTGTTCCGACCGACACCCCAAACGAGTCGGTCCCATCAGAATCATGGAATCTGAGGGTATGCAATACATCGATGTACTTCATAACCAGAATTACCATTGCAAGATAGAGCATAATCCTGTGGATATTATTGAATATGAACAAACCACCTTCTCCCCTGTAGCCAATCTTCTTGGCTATCCTCGGTTCTGCAACCACGCATGCTACCGGGCTAGCAAAGAAAGTTCTGTAGTACACTCTTCGCATGTAGTAGCAGGTCCCTCTGAAACCAAACGGGATCCATAGTATCAGCATTGCTGAGTTTGCCCATGAAGGAACCTGAAGCTTCCAGAGATGAATGATATCCGGAGAGAAAATAGGACTTGTCACTCGATGATTGTCGTAGTGAATGGCCCCATCGAAGAAAATCAACCTTGTGAATGTGTAGACTAGAGCCATTGTCAGAGCGACTCCCATCCATAGTGGCTCCATCCACCAACGGTCAATCCTGTTAGTCTCGCCAAATCCCTGGCTGACCGGCAATTTGAAGCTAGTTGCCATCGAATCCAACCCATTACCCATTCCGGAGGAACGTCCTATGAGTGTTGGACAGGGGACTCACATTTTAATCCGAGTCAGAATCACTCAAGAAAGATTTAGGTAAAGCAGCCATGAACGTGACAAATGGAGATGACCGATATCGAAACCTCAATTTGCCCAAACTGCGGATTCATGCCAGGAGTTTGGTTACCAGGGCACCCATGCTCAGAGTGCGGAGAACTACTACTCTAAGCGAGTGCAGAGTAGTCTGCATCCGCCTCTTCGATGTGAATCTCGTCGACGTCCATCTGCGCTAGTTGCAGTTTTCCTGACAGCTCGTCATTAACAGCATGCCAATACGAATATGCTTCTAGCACCCAGATTCCAGACTCTCTTGTTCCATTCCCACTGTCCTTAACGCCTCCGAAGGGAAGGTGAGCCTCGGCCCCGGTGGTTGAGTTGTTGATGCCCGTCATCCCTGCCTTGATCCCAGTCTTGAAGCGATATGCCTCCAACCTGTCATTGGTGTAGCATGCACTTGAAAGCCCATATGGAGAAGCGTTGGCCAAGTGTAGGGCATTTTCGAAATCTTTAGCCTTGACAACAGTCACAACAGGGCCAAAGATCTCTTCTTGAAAGCATTGCATATCTTCTGTGACGTCAGTATACACGTGTGGCCACATGTAAACTCCTTCGGATGCATCCCCGAGGAAGTTTGCAGGCTTGTTTTCGTTGGTAATCAAACCCTCTCCCCATAGTTTTGTAGCCCCATCAGATTCACACATCCCCAAGTCCCTGAGGAAATCGTTTGCGTACTTCTCAGAAAGCATGGGTCCATACAGCACGTCCTCGTTCCTTAGTGAATCGCCAATCCTGGTCTCCTCCACCTTGGGCATGAACTTGGCCATGAATTCATCATACACGTCTTCATGAATTATCAAATTCCCAAGGCTAGTGCAACGTTGCCCGGCTGTTCCAAATGCGGCCCAATATGCCCCTTCAACAGCATTGTCAATATTGGCTGACGGCATCACCACCAAGGGGTTCTTGCCTCCTAGTTCCAGAGAGCAAGATACGAGATTCCTCCCACAAACCTCCCCAATCATCTTGCCTACTGAGGTAGATCCTGTGAAGCTAATCTTGTTCACTAGGCCCTCTTCTGCTGAATCAACTAGGAATTGTCCAGCGCCACTTCCCTTTCCATGAATCAGGTTGACCACTCCGTTTGGTAGCCCAGCCTCATGCATTATTCTGGTTAGCATGAATGACAATAGCGGCGAGTCCTGTGGACTCTTCCAAACGCACGTATTCCCGCACATTATTGCTGGAATCATCTTCCAGAAAGGGACTGCCGAAGGGAAGTTGCTTGCATTGATAATTCCACACACCCCAAGTGGTCTCCGATATGTGAAAAGCTCCTTGTCCGGCAATTCCGAGTTGACTGTCTGACCATACAGCCTCCTTCCTTCAGATTGGAAGAATAGGCATGTATCGATTGCCTCCTGCACTTCTCCTGCACTTTCTTTCAGAGTCTTTCCGATCTCCCTAGTTTCGACTCTGACAATATCATCTTTGTATTCCATCAGCAATCTGCCCATGTTTCCAATGATCTGCCCTCTAGAAGGTGCTGGGGTCCTAGACCATTCAGAGAATGCAACTCTGGCCGCTTCCAAAGCCTCATGCACATCTTTCTTGGTCGAAAGAGGGAATACTCCCAAGCAGTCTTCGGTCATTGCAGGATTCCTGCTTTCGAAAGTCTCTCCATCGCTTGAAGATCGTAACTCTCCGTTGATTACGTTGTATCCCATTACAGCAGGACTACCATTGGGGTTGTCTCTCTGCAAAATCTCGAATCCAGTCTCTAGTACGTGTGCCATGTTGTTCGCGGACGCTACTTCTGAAATGAATTATGCGCATCGCTCATCTTTGTTCCGATAACCATTTTACCTTACTGAGAATCCAAGATTGCAGGGTTTAACAACCCCCAATGCACGAGAAGAAGTGGTAGGGAGCGGAAAATGACTACTGACACATCGGAATCACTAACCTTGAGAGTTGCTAAAGCAATACCCAGCGATGTAGGGCATGGGCGAGCTAGAGTGCCTTTTGACAACGATCTAAATCTGAAGCCTGGCGATATTGTAGAGATAGAGGGAGAGAGGAAGACAGCAGCAATCGTCTGGAGATGCAGGCCCGAAGATGCTAATCTAGGGGTGATTAGAATTGACGGAATAATTAGGAAAAATGCGGGAGTAAGCCTTGGGGACAGGGCCGAGATTCGCAAAGTCGAAGTCGAGCCTTGCACCAAGCTGGTCCTAAGCCCGGTAATGGCAAAACAACAGAAGGTAAGGTTTGGGCCCGGAATAGAAGGATTCGCCAGGAGGGGGCTAAACAAGAGGCCAGTGGTGGCCGGAGACAGGATTTTCATCCCAGGAATGACACTTTTCGCAGAGGCTCTACCATTTGCAATCGTGCAAACCAGCCCTAAGGGAATAGTTCAGGTCTTGCCAGACACTGAGATTGTAATCAAGGAAGATGTACTCGACCAAGAGGAAGAGAATTCAGTTCCAACCATCTCATACGAAGATATCGGAGGGATAGGGAAGCAACTCCAGAAAGTAAGGGAAATGATCGAACTCCCTCTAAAGCACCCTATTCTCTTCCGTCGCCTAGGCATTGACCCACCAAGAGGTGTTCTTCTTCATGGCCCCCCGGGTACAGGAAAGACACTCATCGCAAAGGCCGTCGCATCCGAGACCAAAGCTCACTTCACCTCAATCAACGGCCCAGAGATAATTTCGAAGTATTACGGGGAGAGTGAGAAACAACTTCGAGAGATATTTGATGAGGCCGCAGCAAACGCCCCGGCAATAATTTTCATCGACGAACTCGATAGCATCGCACCCAAGAGGGAAGATGTAACTGGGGAAGTTGAGAGGAGAGTTGTAGCCCAACTCCTAACCCTGCTGGATGGGATGGGAGGCAGGGACAATGTCGTAGTGATAGGCGCTACAAACAGAAGAGACGCCATCGACCAGGCTCTAAGAAGGCCAGGCAGATTTGATAGGGAATTGGAAATTGGGGTTCCAGACAAAGTGGGAAGGGGGGAGATCCTCGAGATCCATACAAGGGACATGCCCATCAGCGATGATTACAATCTTGATTGGCTCCTTGACAACACTCACGGTTTCGTTGGAGCCGACATATCTGCATTGGTTAGGGAGGCAGCCATGAAGGCATTGCGACGATATCTCCCAGAGATCGACTTGGATGAAGAAGAGATTGCACCCGAAGTCATTGAAAAGATGGAGGTCAGGATGTCCGACTTCCAGGAAGCAGTTAAGGAGATTGAACCCAGCGCTCTCAGGGAAATTTACGTCGAGGTCCCAGAAGTAACATGGGACCAGGTGGGTGGTCTTGAGGACGTCAAGGAGAGGCTGAAAGAAAGCGTAGAATGGCCATTGAACATGCCAGAAAAATTCGAGCATTTCGGAATCAGCCCACCCAGGGGGATTATGCTGTTCGGCGCTCCAGGTACCGGGAAGACGCTCATTGCAAAGGCTATTGCCAATGAGGCCAAGGCCAACTTCATTTCCATAAAAGGTCCAGAATTAATTTCCAAGTGGGTCGGGGAATCGGAGAAAGCTGTTAGAGAGGTATTCAAGAAAGCCAAGCAATCCAGCCCCTCGATCGTGTTCCTAGACGAGTTTGAGAGTATCGCAGGCATGAGGAGAAGCCATTCTGGCGAAGGCTCCGACGTCATGAATAGGGTGGTTAACCAGCTGCTCAGCAGCCTAGATGGCGTGGAAGGAATGGAGGGGGTGATCGTGGTAGCGGCCACCAACAGGCCTGAGATGATCGACCCGGCTCTAATGAGGAGCGGTCGTTTTGAGAGGGTGCTGCACATCCCGCCACCGGACAGAGATTCCAGAACTGCGATTTTGAAGATTCATACCAAGGACATGCCACTTGGAAAATTCAAGATTGGCGATTTGGCAGGGAGCATGGAGAACTACACCG
>NYST01000013.1 GCA_002683155.1 Methanobacteriota archaeon
AGCGTACAATATCAGCCGAGGCGTGGGCATTGCTCCTTCTAGCGCCAATACCAGCTGGTTTTGCCATCACTACTGGCAATCACAAAAACGATCCTCATCACGAAATTGTCGAATGGTCAGATGATTCTGATAATGTTAGTGATAAGTCTGTGGGAGACCCCTCAGAATCGGGTTTTGATATCCCAGTTCTGTAATTATGATAGCCTTAGAGTCTCGAGGTTTGCAGGCGCGTAAGTCTGGACCTTGAACCTCTCACGTAGGCCCATCCTGAAAGCATTGCAAGTCTGGGGGTCACCGTGATGACAGATGATCTTTCGAGGAGTTGGATTCAACGCGGAGACGTAATCCATCAATTGGTTCCTATCTGAGTGGCCACTAAATCCATCTATAATTACCATGTTACAATTTACATCCAGCATTAGTGTCTGACCCTTGTCCATTAGAGGGACGTGTGAGTGGCCCTCCTGGAGCCTCCGACCAAGGGTCCCTGAAGCCTGATAGCCAACAAAGCAAAGCGTATTTCCGGGCTCAGGAGCCCAGTGCTTGAGATATTCTATGATGGGTCCTCCAGTCATCATTCCGCTTGTCGCCAGAACTATGCACGGGCTTGGATCTAGGAGGATTGACTCGCGCAACTCACGGGAGTCAACTTGCTTGAACCAAGAAGAATTGAATGGGTTCTGGTCCCCTCCCCTAAGCATGCTCTTCTTCAGTTCTCTATTCAGAAAATTTGGATGGCTAGAATGGATTGCGCTTGCCTCACTAATCATGCCATCGAGCCAGACGGTAACAGGAGGGACTCGGCCTGACTTGAAAAGCTCGTCAATTGCCAACATAACCTCCTGAGATCTCCCAACGGCAAACACTGGGCAGAATATCTTCCCCTTCCGGTTCAACGAATCGGTGACTAGGTCCTGCAACTCCTGACTAGCTTGCTGTCTGGTCGGCTGAATACTCTGGGGACTACCGTATGTGGATTCGATAACTAGGGTGTCGACCTTGGGAAATCGAACAGTTGCTGCATCGAAAAGCCATGATTTCTCATACTTTATATCGCCAGAAAATAGTAGTCTGTGCTCTGACTTGCCCTCTCCAATCTGCATGTAAACGCTTGAAGAACCCAAGATGTGCCCAGCATTCTCCATCGTCATTTTAACATCGGGCGCAATATCTGTCTTTTCCCCCCAATTTACGTCTACTACATGCTTGATGCATTCCTGTATATCTGACTTGGAATATGGAGCCTCATTTCCCTCGGCCTGGGAGACTTTGATGTAGTCTATCTGGAGCAGGGTCATCAGATCCCTAGTAGGCGGCGTGCAGTAAACTGGTCCCTTGTAACCATACCTGAATAGCACTGGGAGCATTCCAATGTGATCAACGTGAGCATGGGTGATGACTACGGCATCTAAATTATCCAGAGGGAGGAGCTCGGGGGCTGAAAAGAAAGGCTGAACCTCATTTTGATTGCTTGTTGGCTTGGCGCCCACGTCAACAAGAACCTTCGACTCATTGGTAGTAACAAGGTGCATTGCTCTCCCAACCTCCCTATAGGAACCAAGCGCTGACACTCGGACCCATGATTCTCCGGGTCGTTGTGGGCGGTATATCCTAGTGCCGAATTTCTTCAAGAGCGCCTTCCTTTCATCGGCAAGCTCCTTCCTATATCTACGAATGTCATGCTGAGTACGGCTTTCTCTTGCAGGTGCGCGCTCCACTTTTACCAACCAACCAATCGCATCACGAAGGGCATTGATGTGGGCGCCTTTAGGGCCGACTGCTGAAGAAGGGTCATCACATTCTAGAATAACCTCAGATAATGCAGGATCGAGCCAAATATTTCTCACCATGGCCTCAGGGGGGATGATCTGATTAACGGCATCGTGAACATCCGCTTCAGCAGACAGAATATCAGGATGGGGCCTAACGACAACTCTCCTTTTGATAGACTTGGCAATTCGTACTGTAAGGCTCTCAGAACCACCTGTGAATCGTCCTGGTTGCTTTGTTATGATGGCAATTGACCCAGCTTCGAGAGTAACCTCTGAATCTACATCATCGGGAATCAGTTTGGAAATCTTCCTCTTCATCTCAGGCAGTGTCAGTCTCATAGTAAACTCCTCTTTTCCTCAGGCAACTAGGTCAGGTCGGCCTAGGCCGGGAATGTGATCAAAGCGAAGAAAGAAGCTCGCTGACTTCATCTTCGGAGAGAAGGGTAAAACCGTCTTCAATTGTGATATAAGCTAGATCCATGCCATTGCCGCTTGCTGCATCCCTCTGGGCTGAGGCCAAAAGAGCCTTTGCAGCTACTGAAAGAGCCTGCTGTTTCGACATACCTTCTTGGAATTGGTCTTCAAGGACACCATACATGTAGGGACTTCCTGAGCCAGTGGCACAATATACGTCGGGTATAGATCCGCCTGCCGAATCTATGCTGTAGACGCTTGAGCCCGATGGGTCGACACCAACTATCAGTAATTGCACGTAATGTGGCCTACCTGATAGGATATTAGCGGTGAAGGTAGCCGCCCCCTTCACAGTCATTGGCGCATCTCTCTTTAGCTCGTACAACTTTAACTCAGCAGCAAGAACTCTGGAGAGTGATTGTGCGTGACCTACAAGGCCAGCGGTAGTTAGAGCGATGTTGTCGGATATCCTGAATAACTTCTGGACAGATTTGTTAGCGATGAAATGGCCCATTGTGGCTCTGTGATCTGCCCCAACGACAACGCCGCCGTCATAGGTAATTCCAACGGTGCTCGTGCCAGTCTTGATTGCGGTTGATGTTGCGTCCATGTTAATCACCGGCGGAGTTGCCAGTGATATTCACTAAAATCGACCCCTTATCAATGCGACGGGAGGTGGGNCTGCGACAATTTGCATTACAATATACGAAAATATTCTGGAAAAGTAGAAGATATGAAGCGTTAGATGATTTCCCGTAATGATGTGCGTTCTGAAGATGGAGGTCCTAAATGGGTGGAAATGCCCAGTATTTCCGGGCATAGTAGTTCGAGTATTGAGCCAGGCCAACCCTATCACGACCTAGGGATGAAATTCCCTCATGCTCCAGTTCCTAGAACTCAGGGCGATGTGATTGTCCATAGGGCATTATTGGAGGATGTTACTGGCATTGCGCAACTAATGGATTGGATATCTGACGGTGACATTGTTATCGTAGAAATGACGGGGCTGATGACAAGAGATATGGAATTACAATTGGCAGTTGGCAAGATTCAGGAATTTGTCGAAGGCGATTTGCGTGGGCAGCTGGTTCGTCTGGGAAATTCAAGACTCCTACTTCTACCTCCGTCGTTTGAGAGTGCTAAGGTGAATTGAGCCATGCAGAGCAAGGTAGATGCCCCGTGTCCACAGTGTGCCGAAGACGGCTCGTTGACAATGCTCGCGAATAGTTCAGAAATCCCATATTTTGGGGAACATACGCAAATTACCGTCCTATGTGCATCTTGTGGGTGGAAGCACACTGATTTTATCCCGTCGGACGGTGAAAGACCGGGGTTTTCATCCTTGGTAGTGAATGATGGCGAAAAATCAATGGCGAGAGTGGTCAGATCATCGTCCTGCACTATTAGGATTCCAGAGTTGGATTTGGAAGTCTCCCCCGGTGGTTCATCTAGTGGGTACGTGACCAACGTAGAGGGGGTATTTACGAGGTTTGAAAATGCCATAGAGACCATCATCAGGGGCGAGGATGGCGTGGAAGCTGAAAGTGCAAAACAAATTTTGGAACGACTACAAATGGCAAGAGTTGGGGGATTCATTCTAACCATAGAATTACTCGACCCAAGAGGTAGGAGCCAGATTATCCACAGTGAAGCAACTTCTCGGGAATTGGGCGATGATGAGAAAGAAGTCTTAGAAAGTGGCCCAGAGATTCCAGTATTCGATCTCAATTAGAGTGCGTCTGGTGCTAGAAACTCATCTATTCGACCTTCCCACTGGGCTCTTTTCTCTGCTAGTTCTACCAGCCATTCCGTTGCACTATCTATACACAGCTGCTTTATCTCGCCTGCAAGTAACCTTCCGCTTTCATATTCCATTCGAATCTCTTCAAGCGCATCGTCATCTTTCTCGAAGAAGAATTGTAAGTACTGGAATGCTACGTCCTTTGTGACATCCCCCCCATGCCTTCGATGTTCCTCCACAGTAGGCTGCCCCCCACTAATTGCCCTCTTCACTTTCTTAGTCATAACTTCGACATCATCATCCATGAAAATGGTACTTTCTGGTTTGGAAGATGACATCTTATCTCCTGTCATCCCCACAGCGAATCTATGATATGTTGAGCATGGTGGCAAGAGGCCCAATCCGCCCATCTTCCTCTCAGTAGATAGGACCTTCATTCGAATTCGGAATTTGTCTGCAGATGTGGCCCCCGGGATCTCTATTGTGCCGTGTTTCGGATTTGTTTTGACATCGGAGAATCCGAGTTCGATTATTGATGATTCAAGATTAGCGATCATTGATTTCCTGGAATTCATGTCCACCTTGCCTGATTCCATTATTCCCATCTCTGAGAGATTGTTGTCCTGGATCGAGAGTGCTACAGTGAGACCTCCGGATTTTCTTTCCTTAACATTGAACCAGTTTGTCTTCTGCGTGATATCCCTAGTCAATCTCAGATGAGGGTCCTGATCGACTCCGACTGGCACTACGATGGGTCTAAGGCCTCCGTATTCGTCCATTTGCGGGTGTACAATATCACCAACTTGGACCAAAGGGGCTTGGACGTGGGCCAGGTTTGTTTCACCACTGAAACCGTATATTGACTCAAATTCCGATAGGTTCGTCCTTTGCCCCAAAGTAAAGCCGAGTCTCTGCACAGCTGGTCTTGAGCTCTGAAAGTATACGTTGGTATTGTCTGGGTCGAGACCCAAGGCGGCGTAATTTTGCACATACTCGCGTAATGCAGTTTCACGGCCGACTGAGAGTGAGGTGCCACGAGTCGCGAGGGCCTCGAGGTCGGCTACAGCAACTGTAACATCGGCACCTTGTTTCTGGAACCACCTGACTTGTTCGATAACCATGCTATGACCGAGGTGCATTCTACCGCTTGGCATCAATCCCGTTAGAACGCCAAATGGATCCCCTACATTCATGCAGTCTACGACTACGTCAAGGTCCCTATGGCCGAAAACTATGCCTCTACGATGCAACATCCCTGGATTTGGAAGGTAGTCTGGTTTGACCGCGGACAGCCCAAACTGATTGATGATTCTATCATAGTCAGTAGATTGCTCGGATGACCACGGATCAATCCTTCCGGGCTTATCCATACAATGCGGCGGGTATTACACCCAATCAAGGCATCGCTAATTTTCTTTCGACAAAAACCGGACAGTTACAACGAATAACGCCGTCGTATCCCGCAAGGTATGGCCACCATACACTGCTTTGGTGTCGGACTAGTAGGATCATATGTGGCTAGGAAGTTTGCTGAGTCTGGATTTTCTGTTCATGCATACGACCCACAGCCGCATCGGGTAATGGGCTCACCCGGTATCGAAGTTCACCATCTGGAGCCTGATGAAGACCCAATAGACCTAATGTTAGAACTAGAATCCTCGTCAGACGGGAATAAGTTCGATTCGGATCGTGACATTGTAGTCAACATGTTGCCTGGTGACATCGGCCATTCAAGCACAACATCTCTTGCAGAGTTGCCCTGGAGGACCGTTGACCTAAGCTTCAGCGAGTTCACCCCCGATAGGGATGACGAGAAGGCAAAGGAATACGGAGCAAAAATCCTGTGGGATACTGGTATCGCACCCGGCCTATCTAACATGCTCCTTTCATTGGCATACGGAGAGATGGGGCCATTGAAGAATGGCGAAGTAAGGGTAGGCGGAAATCCAACGGGGCCAACTGAAGGCTGGAACTATATGGCACCATTTTCTCCTATTGATGTAGTGGCCGAGTATACTAGGCCTGCCAGGGTAATCAGAGATTCTGAACTAGTTACTTTGCCAGCACTCTCTGAGAGGCACATGATAGAGGTGCCTGATAAAGGAAAGATGGAAGCCTTCCTAACTGATGGCCTTAGGAGTGTCCTAAACACAATTCCCTCTGTAGATCTTTCCGAGTATACAGTTAGATGGCCCGGGCACATTCAAAGATTCATTGATGAGCGAGAGTCAGGAGAATTGGACGTTCGGAGCCTCACGAACGAATGGCAGTATAACGAAAAAATACCAGAGTTCACTTGGATGGAGGTTACTGCAGAAGGGCATGATGGGAGGAAAATGACTTGGCGGGTACAGGACCATGGTGGAGAAGATGGCCACTCAATGGCTAGAGCCACGGGTCTGGTGACAATATGCTGCGTTGAGGAGTGGCTCAAGAATCCGAATATGCTTCCGCCTGGAGTTCACCCCCCTGAGGCGCTACCTCCCGAAGTAATAGGGGGAATTGTTGCTCGAATGATTCGAGAAGGCGTGGAAATAGAAGGCCCGTTGATCAGTGGTACTAACCATTAGATTCTGAGTATTGATCGTTTCTAAGCAGGAATACTATCGAAAGTGGGACGGCAATTAGCATAGATATGGCGAAAAGTGGCAATTTCCACCCGACCGCTTCTTCAGTTGGCCTTTCAATTAACCAAGTGAAAGTTAGTTCCGTACCAGAAAAATCCTGAGTCCACCTGAAAAGATTAGTTGTGTGATGGCCGACTATAGTTATAGAATAATCATGATTGTTGAATGTTGGCAAGGGAGTAATATCGACATTATCTGAAATATTTTCCAACTCAACTATGATCTGGGAATGAGGATTTTGTGTCACTATTATGCCTCCGTCTACTTGACGCCAGCCAACAACGAGTTTTCGTTCGGAACCAGTAAGCAATGGGAAAGGATTCCCATCGGCGTCTGTAACTTCAACTAGAGTAGATTCGAATGCAACCTTAACACTGCCCGGAACTGCCCAAGTATCTACTCCCGCATGCTGTGGAGATGAGGTGATAGTGATTGTAGAGTCATTAACAAATGACATAGTAGATTTTCCCGATTCCCTATGATTGTACCACTCCCCCCAAGTTGTAAACCAAACTTCTTGCTCCTCTATCCAAGAAATTACTTCTTTATCCTCACGAACGCGTAAATCGCCGATTCGTGCTCTCCAGTGTATGCTTACTAGGGAATCCTCCTCGGCCCCTTCAATCAGATTTTTATCAGCGACTCCCTTCTCAAGACTGGCGCCATTTCTAGTTGCAATGGACAGTCCTTCTGGGGCCTCATCTACTAAGTCTCCTACAATCTGAAATCCTGAGCTTTTCAGGGCGTCACCCAATTCCTCATTTATGACATTCGAATCAATTCCGAATGAGATTGGGCTATGACCCCATTTTGAGGCGTTTGTTTGGCTCTCCAGATATTCCTTGCATGCTGAAATTACCCATGGTTCATCGGCCGTCACTATTCCCTCATAGCCTTGGCATCCGAACTCATCGCCACTGGCTATCCTTTCTTCGGNTATTACACTAGAGAGCCATGTNTCCGTGCCCCATTCGCCTGCAACTGATGGGGCTAAAATTGGGATTAATANCAACGAGGAAACAAGGAGTGTTTGCAATTTACCCCCCATGGGCCTCTCTGATTGTTTTGCTTATTCAACGTATTCAACTGTAAACTATGAAACGGGGAACTACTGGGGAGGGCTATGGCCCTATCCGAGGAGTCGTTGCTCAAAATTTCGTCATGGGTGGGACTAGAAGGAACTGGTGAGAGTTTCTCTACACCAGTAATCTACAGGTTCCTAGAGAAGTACGTCCCAGCATTGCTGAGATCAATAACAAATGTCCACATTAGGGGCGCGCATAAGGTACCTATGGAGGGGGCGGCTATTTTCTGTGGCAATCATCTTGGAAATCTGGACCCGTTCATCAAGATTCTCGCATCCCAGAGGCCGATCCACTTCATGGCTAAGGAAGGTCATTTCGAGAAACAACCAACCAGATTTGTTATGACCTCAACCGGGCAGATTGAGACCTTTAGAGAGCATGGGGGGAGGGATGCCCTGGCTAGGGCGGTAGATGTGATTGAGAGTGGGCGGTGTCTGGGGGTTTTTCCAGAGGGCACAAGATCTAGGAGAGAGAAGCCGCCGTTGCTACAGACAGCAAAGACCGGCTTTGCACGACTCGCAGCTAGGTTTCCCGATATCCCTGTTGTCCCGGTTACGATGTCAATCGGAGCCAGAGACTTCATGCCACCTGGGAGCAAGCTCCCCAAGCCTTGGAAGAGGATCGATCTGGTCGTTGATGATCCAATATCATTCGGAGAGTGGGCACAGCACCCAAAAGGCGGCGCAATCGATGATATCTGGGTTGATGAGACTGCTGGGCTAGAGATCGAACAGAGGCAGGAATCCATGAGGTCCCTTTACAGAAGGTTCGCAGACCAGTTTATTGAGACGCAGAAAATACGGGGCGCCCCCTAGCGCATTCTTGATGGACTACCTGCTTGCACAGTCGTGTGTAATGGAGCAGTATCTCGACCTACTTAGGCGGATTCTCGATGAGGGTGCACGCAAAGAAGACAGGACTGGAACGGGGACGATTTCAGTTTTTGGCCACCAAATGAGGTTCGATCTATCTGAAGGTTTTCCGGCTGTCACAACAAAGAAGGTGCACTGGCCAAGTGTAATCCATGAGTTACTTTGGTTCCTCTCAGGCGATACTAACATCGAATACCTGAAGGAGAACAATGTGAGGATATGGAATGAGTGGGCTGATGAGAATGGAGACCTAGGTCCTGTATACGGAAAGCAATGGAGGTTCTGGGAGTCTAATGACGGTAGGGTCATCGACCAAATAGAAGGTGCAATTGAACTCATAAAGAAAAACCCCCAAAGTAGACGGATTATAGTGTCAGCATGGAATGTAGGCGAATTGGAGGAAATGGCACTGATGCCGTGCCATGCCTTCTTCCAGTTCTATGTGAATGAGGGGAGTTTGTCTTGCAATCTATATCAGAGGAGTGCTGATGCTTTCCTGGGAGTCCCATTCAACATATCTTCGTATAGCCTCCTGACCTGCATGATTGCCCAGGTGTGCGGTCTTGAGCCTGGTGAGTTCGTTTGGACTGGCGGGGACTGTCACCTCTATGCCAATCACTTGGAGCAGGCGAAGATGCAGATCGAGAGGAAGCCGCTAGGGCTTCCTAATTTGCTTCTTGACCCTTCTATTTCCAGCATCGATGAATTCAGTTATGAAAACATCACCATTGAAGGCTATGACCACCACCCTCACATATCAGCACCCATTTCCGTATAGTGATACAATGAAGATGGCGATGATCGTCGCAATGGACGAAGACGGCAACATAGGATCCTCTGGAGAGCTCCCCTGGAGGCTAAGGAGCGACATGCTGAGATTCAAGTCACTAACGGAGGGTGATGGGTTCAATTCTGTAATAATGGGAAGAAGGACCTGGGACTCCCTTCCTGATGAGTACAAACCACTTCCGGATAGGGCCAACATTGTGATGTCTAGAGATACAAACTGGAATGCTGAAGGAGCAGATACAGCACTTTACGTGGGGAGGGCCATTGAGATAGCATTTGCAGAGGGTAGTGAGGAGTGCTGGGTCATTGGAGGATCACAAATCTATGATATGTTCCTGGGCAGGGTAGATGAGATCCACGTAACTACGGTTCATGTCACCGGAAGCGGGAACATTGCCTTCCCCGAATGGGACAGGTCCGATTGGACCGAGACCGTAATTGAGCAAGCGTCAGCGGATGATGACAATGAACATGCAACAACATACTCGGTATGGACGAAGGGTTGATTTGCCCGATTAATCGCACTTGTGTCATGAAGAAACAAGCACTAGTGACAGTTATGCTCATCTCCTGCTTTCTAGCAGGGTGCACGGATGCGGATATCGAGGATGCGGAGCAAGCCCTCGGTTGTACGTACTCAGATGCTACAAACTACAATGCCACTGCAGCTATAGACGATGGGTCCTGCGTATATCCCGAGCCCCCTCTCCCGACCCCCGGGTGCATGTACTCGGATGCCCTAAATCACAATCCATCGGCCACAGAGGACGATGGCTCATGCCGCTACCCGGTTGTCCCAGACCCTGTCCCTGGATGC